>CAZERV010000084.1:0-1676 GCA_964514815.1 uncultured Spirochaetaceae bacterium
TTAAGGTAACAACAATGAGCAAACCGAATAACATGATGATCGCCGAGGCTTTGGACAGCCTGCAATACGGCTTGATCGACTTCCTTAAACCGAAACTATCCCTTCCGGAGCCGGACTGGAAGGAAATAGTAGAGCCGGCGATCAACCCCGCTTTTCTCCCCACCTATAAAAAGAGGATAAAAGATGGCGCCGAACCTTCTCTTGATATTCTCGATCTGGCCTCACTCATCAAGATCATTACCTGGAACTGGAAAAAGTACTACGGAGATATCGGCTATGATGCTAAAAATTTCTTCTTTGAGGCTCTGAATATCCGCAATAAAACCGCTCATCAAGAGACAGAAGACATTCCGAACGAGGATGCCCTGAGAGCCCTGGACACCATAAGGCGCGTCGCCGAGGTCTGCGGTCACAAGCCGACCGAGAAGATTGCCTCCAGGTACCATAAGGTAATTTTCATCGAGGTGAGTAAAAAACTGGACGCGAAGGATAAAAAGAAAGAGGGCAAAGCCAACGATGAACAAACGGAAGCTTTGAAGGTTGAAAAGCTCATGCTGGACGAGCTTGACGAGAAACTTTCCCAGGCCTTCTCCGGAAGAGTGGTGCGTAAGGATTTGGTAAAGAAGCTTAAAATCGGCTTCAACATTCCTGTCTATGTGCTGGAGTATCTATTAGGGAAATACTGTTCCACTACCAATGAAGCTGAAATCATCATCGGCCTTGAGATGGTGAAAAGCGCCATCACTGAGCGGATAGTGCGAGGAGACCAGACTGAGCTTATCAAGGCCCGCCTTCAGAAAACGGGTTCACTCAAGCTGATCGATCTGGTTACGGCGAGGCTGGATGAGAAAGTACAGGGGGGCAAGTTCTGGGCCAGGCTTGCCACCGCAGGGCTCTCGAATGTCCACATCGATCACGAAACCGTCTATAAACAAGAGCGCCTTCTGACCGGCGGAATCTGGGCCAACGTCGAGATGATTTACAACGATTCTCTGGATGAGGGGGGAGCTATCCGGCCCTTTGCCATCCACCGTCTTACCCCCATCCAGATAGCGCGGGTTGATTTTGAAGAGTACGTTGGCGGAAGGAAGTTGTTCACCCGTGACCAGTGGATCGACGTGCTGATCCGAACCATCGGTTACGAACCCACCCATCCGGATTTCACCCAGCGCCTTAAGCTTCTATACTTACTTCGTCTGATCCCCATGGTGGAGAAGAACTACAACCTAATCGAGCTCGGCCCCCGCGGCACCGGCAAGTCCTACGTGTACAGGGAGATCTCTCCCTTTGTAATCCTCTTATCAGGCGGGCAGGGAAGCGTCCCCGATCTGTTCGGTTGGAAGAGCAGGCGCGACAAGCCGGGTCTTGTTACCAAGTACGACCTGGTAGCTTTCGACGAGGTGGCCGGTCCTAATTTCAAGCAAGAGCAAGACAAGCAGATGTACAAGGGCTACATGGAACAAGGCTCATTCTCCCGAGGCGATGAAAAGGGCACGGTTTCAGCCGATGCAGGGATCGTTTTCAACGGCAACTTTGACAGTGATGTAGAGACCACGGCCCGCATCAGCCACCTGTTCACCCCACTGCCTGAAACAGTGCGCAACGATATGGCCTTTCACGACCGCTGGCACTGCTACCTTCCGGGCTGGGAGCTGCCAAAGATGCAGGTGGACTAC
>CAZERV010000084.1:1776-13163 GCA_964514815.1 uncultured Spirochaetaceae bacterium
CGATCAGGTCCGATCCCGGGCGCCTGCCGTAAACCGGCTCTCCGGGGGAACGTCCTCGGTAATCCAGAGATTCCCGCCTATTATGGACCCCCTGCCGATCACAACCCGGCCAAGGACCGTGGTCCCTGAATAGATGATCACATCGTCCTCCACGATGGGATGCCGTTCTATGCCTTTTATCGGTTTTCCCTCGCTGTCCAGCGGAAAACTCTTTGCACCCAGGGTGACTCCCTGGTAGATCCTGACTTTCTTACCGATTATACAGGTCTCCCCGATTACCACGCCGGTGCCGTGATCGATAAAAAAGCTCTCCCCGATCTCCGCCCCCGGGTGAATGTCGATCCCGGTGAGGCTGTGAGCATGTTCGGTGATGATTCTCGGAATCAGGGGCACGCCGAGTCCGGAAAGCTCATGGGCCAGGCGGTAGTAGGTAACCGCCAGGACGCCGGGATAGCAGAAAATCGTTTCATCCGTGCTCTTAGCCGCCGGATCGCCGTTATAGGCCGCCTGGACATCCGTGGCCAGGGTATGCTGCACCACCGGAAGTTTCTTAAGAAAGTTGTCTACCATTAAACCGGATTTGGTGTCACACTCGGGGCAGTTTAATTCATAGTGCCCGCATTCAAAACAGAGGCCGCGCTTGATCTGTTCCTGCAGCACTCGCAGGACCTGGTCCAGGGTGGCGCCGACATGAAAGTGCATACTTTCGGCATTCAAATCCGATACCCCGAAATAGCCGGGAAAGAGCGTGGAGCGAAGAGCTTCAATCGCGTTCGTCACCTGGTCCCTTGACGGCAGCAGGCGCCCTCCCTTTCCCTTCCAGGAGAGCTTACCGTGCTCCGAAGCGCAGAGAGCCTCGACTATCTCGGAAAATTGATTGTCTTTCTGCCGGTCATGCATGTTGATTATTCCCTATTTTTATAAAGATCGCAAATATTTATGGAATTGACAACCTAAAAACCTCGTGATAGCCTTGATTAATTAACCCTGGGGGTAATCTTATGGAAGAAACCATTGCCAAAATGTTCAAAAAAATAGTCGAGCAGTATCCGGATCAGATCGCTCAGTTGAGCAAAGACCGGGAAGGCAAGTTTCAGCCCACCAGCTACAGGCAGCTCTACGAAGAGGTAAAGATCTTCGGCTCCGGCTTGATTTCCCTGGGCATCAAAAGGGGCGACAAGATAGGCCTTATATCCGATGACCGGAAAGAATGGCTCATCGCCGACCTGGCCATCCTGGGCATCGGCGCGGTGGATGTTCCCAGGGGTTGCGATACGCTGCCCCAGGAAATCGGCTATATCCTGAAGTATTCGGACTGTGAAACAACCCTGGTGGAAAACGCCGACCAATTGGAGAAAGTCCTTTCCATAAAAAAAGACCTGCCGGGTCTAAAACGTATCATAGGTATCGAGGAGAATCCTCCTAAAAGCGTAAAGCAAAAAGCGAGCGGAATCGATTTACTGAGTTTTCAGGAAGTCATGGAAAAGGGGAAGCAGCAGGCGGAAAAAGAACCCGACCTGTTTGATAGGGAGTTAAAGCTGGGCAAGAATAAGGACCTGGCCACCATAATCTTTACCTCCGGCACTACCGGGGAACCGAAGGGCGTCATGCTCAGCCATGAGAATTTTCTCTACCAGGTTCGAAGCATCCCCGGAATTATCGATATCGGTCCTGGTGATATCTGGCTCAATGTGCTTCCGGTCTGGCATTCTTTCGAACGTGTCCTGCAGTACATCGCGTTAGGGTGGGCGACCGCCATGGCCTACTCGAAACCGATCGGCCGGATCATGCTGCCCGATTTCGAAGCGGTCCGGCCGACCTGGATGGCCGGGGTACCCAGGTTGTGGGAAGCGATCATGGCCGGTGTCTATAGAAACGCCAACTCCCAGGGAGGGGTAAAAAGAGCGCTCTTTTATTTCTTCGTGGCGGTCGGCAAGACACACGCCGCTCTTTCCCACCTGTTCCAGGGGCTTTTGCCCCAGTTTAAAAGACGCTACCGATTCCTGGATATCATTATAAGCATCATTCCACTGATCCTCCTGACTCCCCTGCAACTTTTAGGGAATCTTTTGGTATTTAAAAAAATCAAAAAGAAACTGGGGGGAAGATTCGTGGCCGGCGTATCCGGGGGCGGGGCCCTGCCTGGTTCGGTAGATAAATTCTTTTCTGCTGCCGGGATTCTTCTGCTCGAAGGTTATGGGCTGACGGAAACGTCGCCAGTAATTTCCGTGCGGAAGCAAGGAAAGCCCGTTTTCGGCACCATCGGCCCTCCCCTGCCCGGAACCGAAGTCCGCATTGTAGACGATAATCTCCAGGTGCTTCCTCCCGGTAAGAAAGGGGTGCTCATGGCCCGGGGCCCCCAGGTCATGCTGGGATATTTAAAAAACCCGGAAAAAACGGCCGAAGTCATTTCCACGGAAGGCTGGTTCAATACGGGGGACCTGGCTATGCTGACCCATAAGGGCGAGATCAAGATCGTAGGCAGGGCAAAGGATACGATCGTTCTCAGGGGTGGTGAGAATATCGAGCCGGCGCCCATCGAGGAGCGCCTGCAGGAATCGAAATACATCATCCAGGCCGTCGTCCTCGGCCAGGACCAGAAATTCCTGGCCGCCCTGGTCGTTCCGAACCTGGAAGAGGTAGAAGAGTTTGCCAAAGAGATTAATATTCCTTACCTGGATAAGGAGGATTTGGTCGATGCCCCGGAAGTCAACGAGCTGATCGGTAAGGAGATTCGTGAACAGATCAATCCGAAAAGCGGGTTCAGGGCGTTCGAGCGTATATTCCGGTTCAAACTAATAGCCAGGACATTCGAAGTCGGCCGGGAGCTCTCTCATAAACAGGATGTGATGAGACACGCCATAAACGATCTGTATCGAAAAGAGATCGAGGAGCTGTTCCGCTAGAACTGTTCCGCTAAGGGGCTTGAGCATAAAGGCTAAACTTTTTCCCAGACCCCGGATTTTTCCGATTTAAAGAGTGCGTCCAGGACTTTCTGGTTGTTCACCGCATCTGCGGGCGGGGTGGGAACGGGCCGGCCTTCCCGGATGGCTTTGGAAAACTCCTCAAACTCCAGGCCGTATTGATCGGCAGGACCCAATTCAAGCTCCCTGGTTCCTATCGATGTAATTACCGTCATCCTGGCCGGAACATCCGGATAGGTATTGAAGGGAATTTCAATCGTTATCCTGCCTCCCGAGCCGAGAATATCGACTCGCTGATCCGGAAAGGTTTGCATGCCCACCGTGAAAACCGAACGGGCCCGGCCGAAGTCCAGGATTCCTGAAGAGAGAATATCGGTCCCGAATCCGGGATCGCGATTAATGAGGCCGATTACCCGCCCCGGCTCGGCTGCTAAAAGGAAACGGGAAATAGAAACGGCGTAACAGCCGATATCCATTAAAGCGCCTCCCCCCATTTCCAGTTTGTTTCGGATATTCTCGGGATCGGTGAGCTGATAGGAAAAAACAATGTGAATAGTATGAATTTCTCCGATTTCACCGGTCCCGACCAGCTCGAAGGCCCGCGGCCACTGGGGATGAAAGCGGTACATGAACGCTTCCATGATCGAAACTCCCCGGCTCCCGGCATAAGCCGTGGATTCTTCCGCCTCCCTGGCATTCAGGCCCAGCGGTTTCTCGCAGAGGATATGTTTGCCTGCCTCTGCTGCTTTCCTGATCCAGGCGCCGTGGAGATGATTCGGGAGGGGAATATACACCGCCTCAATGGAGCTGTCGTTGAGAAGCTCCTCGTAGGAACCGTACCAGGCGGGTATTCCGTATTTTTTCGCCGTCTCTTCGGCTTTCGCCGAATTTCTAGAAGAAACCCCGTAAAGCTCCACCAGGTCCGATTTCAGGACCGGTAAGATTACTCTCTTTATAAAATGGCTTGCCACCCCAAGCACTCCCCAGCGTACAGGTTTCATGATTCCCTCCTTCGCCTCAATACCCATTCAGTATATATTGAAAAGCAGGAAAAACAAGCTAATATTTTTTGGGGTTTTGGGGTAAGCTCCCCCCTGGGACGGCTTTTTTTATTCAATTTGACCCGGGAAATCACTTTTCTTATCTTATAAATGAAACTCTTACAGAAATTTAGTTTTCCATCGCCGGGAGACAACCAGGAGATAACCATGAGATTCGATAAGTTTACGATCAAAGCCCAGGAAGCGATCCAGTCTGCGGAATCCCATGCCCACCGCTACAATCATCCCAGCCTGGACCCGGAGCATCTTCTCCTCTCTTTAGTGGAGCAGAGTGACGGAGTCATCCCTCCCCTCTTAGACAGCCTGGGCGTAAAGAGCCTGCAGGTGAAAGCGGACCTGGAAAAACGGCTGGCCGCAAAGCCAAAGGCTTATGGCGACAGTTCGCAGGCGGCCCTCTCCCCGGGGCTAAACAATGTACTGCATAAGGCGGAGAACGAGGCTTTGGAGCTGAAAGACGAGTACGTGAGCACCGAGCACTTGCTTTTAGCCATCCTGGAGGTGCAGGGCGAAGCCCGGGACCTTCTGCGCAATTGGGGAGTAAGCAAATCGGGAGTCTTCCGCGCCCTAAAAGAAATCCGCGGCGGCCAGAGAGTCACCGACCAGTCCCCGGAAGACAAATACCGGGTCCTGGATCGCTACTGCCGGGACCTTACCGATCTGGCCAAAAAAGAAAAAATCGATCCTGTAATCGGCCGGGACGAAGAAATCCGGCGCATCATGCAGGTCCTTTCCCGCAGGACCAAGAACAATCCAGTCCTGATCGGTGAGCCCGGGGTGGGCAAGACGGCGATCGTGGAAGGCCTGGCCCGGCGCATCGTTTCCGGAGACGTTCCCGATTCCCTGAAAAGAAAGCGCGTCCTGGCCCTGGACCTGGGCGCCCTGCTGGCCGGCGCCAAGTTCCGGGGGGAGTTTGAAGAGAGGCTCAAGGCGGTCATCAAGGAAATCGTCGATTCGGAAGGCAGGATCATCCTCTTCATCGACGAGCTGCACACCCTGGTAGGGGCCGGGGCTGCCGAAGGCGCCATCGATGCCTCCAATCTCTTAAAGCCTGCCCTGGCCCGGGGTGAGCTCAGGGCGATCGGCGCCACCACCCTGGACGAATACCGCAAGCACATAGAAAAGGACGCCGCCCTGGAAAGGAGATTCCAGCCCGTTTATACCGCAGAGCCCTCGGTGGAAGACACTGTCGCCATCCTCCGGGGCTTAAAGGAGCGTTACGAAGTCCACCACGGCGTACGCATCAGGGACGAAGCGATCGTGGCGGCCGCTGTGCTCTCTAACCGGTACATAACCTCCCGTTTTCTGCCGGACAAGGCCATCGATTTAATAGACGAATCGGCCAGCCGCCTGAAAATGGAAATCGAAAGCCAGCCGACCGATCTCGACCAGATCGAGCGCCGCATCCTTCAGCTCAATATCGAGAAACAGGCCCTCGCCAAGGAGGAGGATACCGCCTCAAAAGAAAAAAAACAGGGTATTGAGAAGCAGTTGGCAAATTTAAAAGCGAAGCGCGACGCCATGCGGGCGCAGTGGCAGAACGAGAAGAAGATTATCGAGGAAATCAGGGAATTGAAGCAGAAAATAGAGGAGCTTAATATCGAGGAAATCCGCTACGAGCGGGAGGGGAACCTGTCAAGGGCGGCGGAGATAAAGCACGGCCTGCTTCCCCAAGCCCAGAAAAGGCTGGCGGAAAAAGCAGAGGCTATCGAGAAGATGAACGGGGAAAACAGGCTTCTCCGGGAAGAGGTCTCGGAGGAGGACATCGCCAGGATCGTATCCAATTGGACCGGGATCCCGGTGGCCAAGATGCTCTCTTCTGAGAAGGCCAAGCTCTTGAAGCTGGAAGAGATTCTCGCCCAAAGGGTGGTCGGACAGGAAGAGGCGATTGCCGCCGTATCCGAGGCGATCCGGAGAAACAAGGCGGGTCTTTCCGATGTCTCCAGGCCCCTGGGGACCTTCATCTTTATCGGCCCCACCGGGGTGGGCAAGACCGAGCTGGCCAAGACCCTGGCCGATTTCCTCTTCGACGACGAAAAGGCACTGACCCGGATCGATATGAGCGAATACATGGAAAAGCATACGGTCTCCCGGCTGATCGGAGCGCCGCCCGGTTACGTCGGCTATGAAGAGGGAGGCCAGCTCACCGAGGCCGTGCGGAGGAGGCCCTACTCGGTCATCCTCTTCGATGAAATAGAAAAGGCTCATTCAGACGTGTTCAATGTGCTCCTCCAGATGCTCGACGAAGGCCGCCTGACGGACGGCCAGGGACGGAAAGTCGATTTCAAAAACTGCATCATTATCATGACCAGCAACCTGGGCAGCCACCTTATCCAGCAGGTTGAAAATATCGGGGATATAAAGAATGAAATTAATGATCTGCTGAAAGCGACCTTTAGACCTGAGTTTTTAAACAGAATAGATGAAACCATCACCTTCAACCGCCTGGGCAAGGCGGAAATCATCAAGATCGTGGATATCCAGCTCGAACAACTGGCCCGGCGCCTCAAAGAACAGAATATCGGCCTGCAGGTCAGCCGGGAGGCCAAAAACTTCCTCGGTGAGGCCGGGTACGACCCTCTTTACGGCGCCCGCCCGTTAAAACGAACGATCCAGAACCTGCTTCAGAATCCCCTGGCCAGGAAGATAATAGCCGGGGGAATAAAAGAGGGCGATTCCGTCTCGGTCGACAAAGGAAAGGACGGACTTTTGATAAAATCGGCAGAGGCAAAATCTGCCAGGCCCGGAAGCTCAGATATTCCTTAGCTCGCAGGACTCGAACTTATCTTTGATTTTTTCCTGCCATTTTAAAAGCGTCTCCCGGGGAAACGGCCTTTTCGTTTCGAATGGAGCGGCCAGGGTATGGCCCGGTATGAACTGCTGGAGGACGAGCTTTCTTGCCCCTTCAAGGAAATCGGCCAGTTTGAGAAGGTCCTCTTCTTCATGGATCCCCGGCACCACGGTGCATCTGAGCTCATACTCCAAATCGGATGCCATGAGCAGCTTCACACTCTCGAGCACGTTCTCAAGCAGCTTTTCATCCATGATGCCGGCGGCAAGCGCATATTTTTCGAAGACCGGAGGCGCTTTGAGATCCAGGCCAATGAAATCAACCAGCCGGTCGGACATCAAGAGCTCGAGCATCCTGGGATTTGTTCCATTTGTCTCAAGCCCTGTCAAAAGCTCAAGCTCCTTGATTTTAGAAAAAAAAGCCGGCAGCTCTTCATGCCGGGTCGGTTCCCCGCCGGTGACGATAACCGCCTGGTACAGGTTCTTGTTGTTTTGGAGGAAGCTCAACACAAGGGACGATTCTATATCGAGGATTCCGTCCGGCGCCAGGACCAGGTCTCTATTGTAGCAGAAGGGACACCTGAAATTGCAACCGCCGCTAAAAAGGACGGTGGAGACTTTGCCCGGGTATTCGATCAGCGAGGTCTTTTGCCAGCCCTTGAATTTCATTTTTTTTCACTTTTTAGCGCCGGTTAGAACCTTAAGCTGCCTGTCGTAAGTCATTCTGTCTTCGAACTCCACCTGCTTTCCCGCATTCCATTGGTCCACCGGCCGTAGATAACCTACAACCCTCGACCAGACCTCGCATTCTGCCCCGCATTCAGGGCAGGCTTCCTGCTCGCCGTCAAGATAGCCATGCTGCAGGCAGATGCTGAAGGTGGGAGTCAGGGTAAAATAAGGCAGGTGAAAGTTTTCTGCTATCGTCTTCACTAAAGTCTTGGTAGCTTCGATGGAGGGCATCTTTTCCCCCAGGAAACAGTGCAGGACGGTTCCGCCGGTGTACCGGGTCTGCAGGGGGTCCTGCAGCTTGAGGGCCGTAAATACGTCGTCCGTAAATCCCACCGGGAGCTGGGAGCTGTTCGCGTAATAAGGCTCGGCCTGCCCGTTTCCATTGAGTGACTGGCTGTAGATCTTCAGCTCAGGGTACAACCTCTTATCGATCCTGGCCAAACGATAGCTCGTTCCTTCCGCCGGGGTGGCCTCTAAATTAAAAATGGAGTCTGTTTCTACTTGAAAATCGGCCAGCTTTTCCCTTATGAAGTCGAGCACCCGGACGGAAAAATCGATTCCCTGGGGCTCGGTTATATTATGCCCGTTTATATTTATGAGGGCGTCATTCATGCCGATGATTCCGATGGTGGAGAAATGGTTTTTCCAGTAATCTCCGTAGGATTTCTTGATATTCCGCAGGTAGAACTTGCTGTAAGGATACAGGCCGCGCTCGGTGAACTTCTCAAGCACCTGTCTCTTGATTATCAGGCTCTCCTCGGCGATTTCCATCCTCACAGCCAGAAGCTCGAAGAAATCGGACTCCGAATCAGCTTCAAACCCTATTCGGGGTAGATTTATGGTCACCACCCCGATCGATCCCGTGAGCGGGTTTGATCCGAAGAGTCCTCCGCCTCTTTTCATGAGCTCCCGTTTATCGAGCCTGAGCCGGCAGCACATGCTGCGAACATCGTCGGGCTTCAGATCGGAATTGATAAAATTAGAGAAATAGGGAATCCCGTATTTCGCGGTCATTTTCCATATATGCTCAAACTCAGGCCTTTCCCAGGGAAAATCCCGGGTGATGTTATAAGTGGGAATCGGAAAGGTGAAAGGCCGGCCCGTGGCATCACCTTCATACATAATTTCGGAAAAGGCCCGGTTTAACAGGTCCATTTCCTTCTGGAACTCCCCATAGGTACGTTCTTTGATTTTCCCGCCTATGACCACGCCCTGGCCTTTCAAGTATTCCGGAACCGTCAAATCCAGGGTGATATTGGTAAAGGGAGTCTGAAAACCGACCCGGGTGGGTACGTTCATGTTGAAGAGAAATTTCTGTATCGATTGCTTTACTTCCCGGTAAGACAACTTGTCGTAATATATAAACGGGGCCAGTAGAGTATCAAAATTGGAAAAGGCCTGCGCCCCGGCCGCCTCACCCTGGAGAGTGTAGAGAAAATTGACTGTCTGCATCAGGGCGACATCGAAGTGATTGGCCGGATTGCTCTCTATCTTTCCCCTTACCCCGCAAAACCCTTCCAGGAGCAGGTCCTGTAGGTCCCAGCCGACGCAGTATGGACCCAGGGTCCCCAGATCGTGGATATGAAAGGCGCCGCTTAAATGAGCTTCCCTGACCTCGCGGGGGTAGATGCTGTTGAGCCAGTAGTTGCAGATGACTTTTTGGGTGATGTGAACGTTCAGCCCCTGGAGGGAATAGGTCATGTTGCTGTTTTCCCTTACCCGCCAGTCCATTTCCTCCAGGTAATCGTCTACAATGGCAATATCCCTGAGAAGCCGGCTTACCTCCCGGATGTTCTTGTGCTGTTCCCGGTAGAGAATATAGGCCTTGGCGGTCCTGGCGTGCCCCTTCTCGATGAGCACCTTTTCCACCAGGTCCTGCACATGCTCAACGGACGGAATGCTCCCGTTGTCATATTTTCTCTTGAGCAGCTTCAGGACCTCATCGGATAACTGCTCCGCTCTTTTCTTATCTTTCCCGCCGACGGCCTGCACCGCGGACCAGATGGCGCCGGTAATTTTTTCCCGGTTGAAGGGGACGACCCTTCCATCTCTCTTTTTGATCTTCTGAATTTGTTTCAACAAAGCTGCTACCCCTCCCAAAACTTTAATTTTTAATTTTATTTCTTTTTTTCAAATCCTTAAGCTCTTTCTCAAAAGACTTGATATCGGCAAACTCCCGGTATACCGAGGCAAAGCGGATATAGGCAACCTTGTCCAGGCCCTTAAGACAGTCCATGACCATCTGTCCTATCCTGGAGCTCGGTACTTCCCTTTCCTCATAGTTCCGGAGCTCAGCTTCAATTCCGCTCACGCATTTCTCGATTCTCTCCCTGGGGATCGGCCTTTTTTCGCAGGCTTTCAGGAGCCCGGTCATGAGCTTAGTCCGGTTGAAGGCTACCCGCCGGCCGTCCTTCTTGACAACGGAGAATCCGATCAGCTCTATCCGTTCATAAGTGGTAAACCTCTTACCGCAGCCCAGGCACTCTCTTCTTCGCCGGATGGAGTCAAGCTCTTCGATATTACGCTTGTCTACCACCCTGATCTTATCATTCAGGCAGTACGGGCACTTCATAAATCAACAGTACCTTCAAACAATACTTTTATACAATGATTGTCGGTAAAATACAAGAGCAAACACAACATATTGTAGATTTATTTTCCAATATAACACAATATATAGGATCTCGCCTCCGAACTCCCCTATTGATATCGCCGCAACGGACACAGGTGGGGTAGAAAGGGGCTGGGAGAAGTCACGAGTTGAATTCCGGACACACTTTTTTTACTGCATTCAGGATTTTCTTCGCCATGTTCACTGCCTCCTTAGCTTCAGCAAACGTCACATGTTCAATACCTCCATAATCTCCCGTTGACCGTAATTCAATAAGATCTGTATAATTCTTTCCAAGTTCTTTTTCCCAGATGCCCGCTTTAACCAGATCCCTATGCACGGCGGATTCTACAGCCGAATGCTTTCTATAAACGGCGCCCCTTGATGCAAAAAGTGCAGAAACTGCATAAAAAGCAGCATAATATGCTCGAGAAGCGGCACTATCAGGACTTATTGAAAGGTTACTTTCAGAAACCTTAAATGCATCTTCTGCACGTTTCCAGAGATCAAATGCATACGCCTTCATGCTACAATGCCTTCTTCTTTTGCATTTATATAAAGAGGACATTCAGCAGCTTCATAAACTGCTACATCCACAGGTTTCGCATGAACAGGGCGATCTAATTCTAAAATAAAGTCATATATTGCTGATATTATTATACGATGCTCTTGAAGACGAGAAACAGGACCGGCAAGCAGAACAAGTATATCTATGTCACTATCTTTCTCAGCTTCATTCCTGGCTTCAGAGCCATATAAAACCACTCCTCTCAGACGGTCTCCATAGACTGGCTGCAAGCATTGCTTTATTCTGTGAAGCAGCTCTTTTTTATTCAAAGAATGCCCCCGTTTATAAGATAGTTTTATTTAAACATGGTAAAGATTCAACTGTCAACGTCGAGACAGTCGGTGGGAAAAGGGTGTCTGTTCTCAAGACAGTGGCCGCGGTAGTACTGGCGGGTCAAGAGTATCTTCTCGAATCTTTTATAGACATCAGCGAATTCAAGCGGACGGAGGAGAATTTCCGTCTGCTACGCTCTTACTCACAATAGGAGTAAACCTTGCGAAACTGCAGAAAATATACAAAAAGGATGAGGATTTCCAGGAATTTATGAGAGAATTGGCGCAAATGACCAATAAGTTGGCGAAAACGGAGTTTGCCTACATCATTCCACCGAAACGAAGAGATAAGTCGAGATTTCAAAATATAGGCATAATAATTATCTGGGCAGTCAAAGTACTGAAACGCTTAAGAGGAAGAAAAGATGTAATCGG
>CAZERV010000085.1:0-13156 GCA_964514815.1 uncultured Spirochaetaceae bacterium
GCCCCACTCGTCTCCCGGGGCGGAAGTCGCCGCTAAGGCGCACCGCCCCGTGGATCGACCGGTCCAGGCGATACTGATCCGTGATCCGCAGGTCCGCCTCGTAAGTGCGCAGTCCGGCCGCGGTCAGCAAAGCCCGGCCATTCTGCCTGGCCTCGTGAGTGTTCCAGCCGAGCTTCAGGCAGGGCTCGCCGTCCATGGTGCGCATTGCGACTTCCTGGAAAGAGGCTTGTTCCAAAGCGGTCCCTTCCCTGGCTCTTTTCTTATAGGATCTACGAACATAAAACGAGGGCCTGGTCCTGGTATCCACAGCGGCAAAGGTCTCGCCGCTGCTCAGGCGGCCGATGAAATAGAGATGGGTTCGCTTTGCTTTTGTGCGGGTATAGGAATGTACGATGAAACCGTCAAAATAGCCCGGCATGGAATCCGCCTTAATAATCATCCATTTGTGAGTAATATCAGTAGAATCCTACTTTACTCATGACTAAAATTGGATTATAGTTGTTTTAGTCATGGAACGAAAAATTATACCACGTTATCTAGAGAGCTACATCCAGGAAGATTTGAAAGAAAAGATGGTATTTGTCGGCGGACCCCGCCAGGTAGGAAAAACCACTTTCGCCTTGAGCTTTTTGAACAATCAACAGGAAACGAATCCAGCCTATTTAAACTGGGACAACCCAAAAACGCGATTATCTCTGCTAAAAGGAGAGATTCCTCCTAACCAGGATCTTATCATTTTAGATGAAATACATAAATTCGCCCGCTGGAGGAATCTCGTCAAGGGATTCTACGACACGTATAAGTCCTCAATCTCTTTTCTCATAACGGGTTCCGCCCGCCTGGATTATTACCGGAAGGGCGGAGATTCCCTCCAGGGGCGTTATCATTACTACCGGCTGCACCCTTTTTCACCTGGAGAGATCAATGCTAATCCGAACCGGAATGATGTTACCCGGCTTTTGAAATTTGGCGGCTTTCCGGAGCCATTTTTAAAAGCAACTGAGAAGGCTCATCGCCGCTGGCAGCGGGAACGGTTATCCCGGGTTATATACGAGGACATCAGAGATCTGGAAAACGTGCGGGAGATAACCCTGATAGAGCTTTTAAGCGAAGAGCTTCCCAACAGGGTAGGATCTCCATTGTCATTGAAAAACATAAGGGAACTGCTGCAAGTAGCTCATGACACTATAGAGCGCTGGCTATCTATCCTTGAAAGGGTATATACTGCTTCAGGATTTCACCTTTTGGTGCTCCCCGGATACGCGCGGTAAAAAAGGAACAAAAGCCTTACTTGTTTGACTGGTCACAAATTATAACAGAAGGCGAGCGCTTTGAGAATTTCGTGGCCTGTCAACTATTAAAATATTGTCATTTTATAGAAGACACAGAAGGTTTTCCAATGGAGCTGAGATTTCTCCGGGATACGGACAGGAGAGAAATTGATTTTGTTGTGTTAAAGGATAAAAATCCTTTGTTCGCTGTAGAATGCAAGGCAGGAGAACGCAGTATAAATTCAGCCGCTCATTATTTCCGGGCGCGCTCACAAATCCCCAGGTTTTATCAAGTTCATCTGGGAGAAAAGGATTATGGAAATGCAGAAAAAGCAGTAAGGGTGCTGCCCTTTCATACCTTTTGTAAAGAGTTAGATCTTCCCGGAATTCATTAAGAGACGACCCGGGGTGTGCTGAGAAAAGATGCCAAATTAAAATCAGCTTGACAAAAGTTCCAATCCATTTTATTTTAATTGAATATATGAACAAATGAACATATATTGAATAAAGGAGACTGTATGAATACCGGTAATAAAAACGGTGAGTTTTGTAAATCCGTCATCGTCCATGAAGATATTGTAAACAAGGTCAAGGAATCGCTGCCTGAAGATGAAATACTATACGATCTGGCCGATTTCTTTAAAGTCTTCGGAGATTCAACGAGAATAAAGATCCTCTGCGCCCTGTTCGCCTCGGAAATGTGCGTTTGCGACCTGGCGGCTTTACTCAACATGAATCAATCGGCGATCTCCCATCAACTGAGAGTCTTAAAACAAACCAGCCTGGTAAAATACCGAAAAGCCGGCAAAGTGGTCTACTATTCCCTGAATGATGAGCATGTTGAAAAGATATTCAACCAGGGCTTCGTCCATATAAAGGAAAAATGAGAATCATGAGAAAGCATAATCCAGGTAATCCGGACTGCGCCCACTGTGCCGCCCCTATTGAAATTACCGGAGTATCGGGCGATAAGAACAGCATCAAGAATGAGCTGATCATTATCGGATTTTCGGTGCTTTTATTCACCGTTGGTCTTGTTTTTGAAAAAAAATTGCATCTTACTTACCTTTCCCTGGGTGAATATCTGGTATTCATTTCCGCCTATCTCTTGAGCGGCTGGAAGGTCTTGTTTAGCGCCGGGCGTAACATCTTGCGCGGTAAAGTATTCGATGAAAACTTCCTGATGACGATCGCTACCCTGGGAGCGGTTTTGATACATCAACTGCCGGAGGCGGCAGGCGTAATGATCTTTTTCAAGGTAGGCGAGCTATTTCAGGACCTAACTCTTGCTCGCTCCAGAAGATCCATAAAATCCCTCCTGGAAGTGCGCCCCGATTATGCAAATCTGAAAGCCAATGGAACCTTAAAAAAAGTGCCTCCGAATGAAGTAAATGTCGGTGATGTTGTGATGGTAAGAACGGGGGAGAGAGTTCCTCTTGACGGAATAGTTATCGAAGGAAGCTCCCAGGTCGATACTTCCGCACTAACCGGAGAATCCAGACCGCGCCTGGTTGAGGAAGGGGATTCGATTTTATCCGGGATGATCAATAAAACGGGAGTTTTGACTGTTAAAGTAAGCAGGCCTTTCCGGGAATCCTCTATATCCCAAATTTTAGACCTGGTGCAGAACGCGGTCCATAAGAAAGCTAAGACTGAAAAATTCATCACCAGGTTTGCCGGATACTACACGCCGCTGGTTGTTTTTGGGGCACTGGCTACCGCCTTACTGCCGCCCCTGCTGATAGCAGGAGAGACCTTTTCCACCTGGATCTACCGCGCCCTGGTCCTGCTGGTAATCTCATGTCCTTGTGCCCTGGTAATCAGTATTCCCCTTGGATACTTCGGAGGAATCGGGGGAGCTTCGAAAAAAGGAATCCTGGTTAAAGGCTCCAATTACCTGGACGCTCTCAACAAGGTGAAAACAGTGGTCTTCGACAAAACAGGCACCCTTACTAAAGGAGTTTTTAAAGTGACAGAGGTAGTGCCAAAAAATGGCTTTTCCCAAAAAGAGCTCTTAAGATTGGCCGCGGAAGCGGAATCTCACTCGAACCATCCTATCGCTCAATCCATAATCGAATCTTATGGCGATAACAACCCGCCCTCTACGGTTGAGAATTACCGGGAAATCGCCGGTCACGGAGTAATAGCAAAAGTCCGGGGCAGATCGATCCTGGCCGGTAACGACCGCCTGCTGCACTCGGAAAATATCGAGCATGATGTCTGCAAGGTCGAAGGTACTGTCGTTCACGTTGCGGTCGACCGGGTGTACGCCGGGTATTTGCTGATCGGTGACGAGATCAGGCAGGATGCCAGGCGAGCGATTCCAGCCTTAAAAGAACTGGGAGTCAAAAAGACCATTATGCTTACGGGAGACAACAAGACGGCTGCTGCAAGCGTCTGCCTGAAACTCGGCCTGGATTCTTATTTTGCCGAATTATTGCCGGAAGAAAAGGTAAAAGCCCTTGATAAATTGATTACGGAAAGAGATAAGAATGAAAGAATCGCCTTTGTGGGAGACGGAATAAATGACGCCCCCGTGCTGGCCAGGGCGGATATCGGAATAGCGATGGGGAAAATGGGCTCCGATGCCGCCATAGACATTGCCGACGTGGTTTTAATGACCGATTCTCCTTTAAAAGTTGCCGAAGCAATTAGAGTGGCCAGGAATACGCACAAAATCGTCTGGCAAAATATTATCCTCGCCTTCTGCATAAAGGCAGTGTTTGTCGGTCTCGGAATTGCCGGGCTGGCCACCATGTGGGAAGCAGTCTTTGCCGACATGGGCGTCGCCCTTTTGGCGATTTTTAACGCCGCCAGGGTTTTTCGGTCATGACTGCGCCTTTGAAAAAGGCTTCTTTTTACCTGCGGCGTAGAAGTATAAAAACCAGAGAAGGATACTCGATACCAGGATGAGAATCCGTATTTCATAGCCGATTCGGCTGGGAGAAACAAAACCCTCGATCAAACCGGCTATCACCAGCATGGCCATACAGCCGAGCTCCAGGACAATGGCTTCTTTTGCCATCATTTTCAGGGCAGCCGAACGCTTCAATTGGCCGGGCGCCAGGATGCCCTGAGCCAGGAGAAATCCTGCCGCTCCGGCGATGATAATCGCGGCTATTTCTGTGGCGCCGTGGGGCATCACCCAGCCCCAGAGAGCCCGGCCGTTGCCGTTCCAGCTCATCCAGCCGATTACCGAACCCAGATGCATCCCATTATAGAGAAGCAGATATATCGTCCCCAAACCGGCCGTGAGCCCAAAGGCAAAGGCTAAAAAAGTCACTTGCAGGTTATTAGTCAAAATGGAAGAGGCGGCTACAGGCCGGACCAGCTCGGGAATATCGTGCAGGTTTTCCTCGCTTACCGGTTCAAACTCGTAGAAACCGGGTCCAACCAATTCATAAGCCGTCTCCGGGTTCCAGCGCACGGCCAGGTAACTGACCCCGGCGGTGCAGAAAAACAAGAAGGCCGAAAAGAAAACCGCCCAGATATTATTTCGAAATACCTGAGCAAACAGGCCGAACCAGTCGCGTTTCTGGAATTTCAGTCCGGTCATTACGTAACCGTAAAGGACATTGTGACCGCCAATGGCCATGCGATTGAGCCTTGTTAAGGTCCTCTGATCGGCCTTCATGGTTTGGGCCCTGGCCAGATCGGTCGTAATGCGGCGGTAATCTACCAGGAGGCTTTTCATGTCCGAAGATGATAGTTTCATCAGCCCCCTTTTTCCTGTGCGGAGTAATTTTTCTATCCTGTCAGTGAAAGTGCTCCAGGTGTGCGCTTTTTTCTGCACATCCTGATCGACTCGATCGTAGTCGGCGCCGCTCTCGGCGGCTTGCCGGGCCAAAGCCAGTACTTCTTGCAGGAGTTTTTCGCATCGCATAAGACGATCCGCTGCGTTCACATATTCATCGGCTCGCTGATCGAACAGTTTCAAAATGGGCTGCGTGATCTGCCAGGCCAGCTTATCCCGCTGTTCTTCCTTTAAACTGCGACTTCTTTTGAAGTACTCTTCGATCAAGGCAATTTGCCGGATGTTGATCTTTCCTTTCGGCAAAACCAGCGCATACTTCGATTGTCCTCGCTCCAGCTTCATAACCCAATTGGCGCCGTAGTCAAGGCCGGCGTTTTTTTCCGGTCCGAATCGTTCCCGGACTACCAGGGTCCCGGCGGCCATATCGCCGAGACGCTGCCCCTTTTTACTTATAATGACACTTAAGCCCCCTAAAATATAAATTGGTGGGGGCAGCATATCCGCAATCCGGAGCAGGTTGCGGATGAGGGAATGGTGAAAGCTGAGCGGTAGACCGTTATCGCGCACTACCCGGATACCCAGCAGCCTCTTACCTGGAGTTTGCCCCCTTAAGTATGCTTCAAAAAAAATGAAGTATCCCCAGAGAGCGAGGAATTGAAAAAAAAGAAATAGGGCCGTTCCCCAGGCTTCCAGGGAACTGAAGGTTCCTGTCAGGGAGAAAGAAGTAAGATAAGAGAACAGAAATATAAGAAGCAGCATCATGAGGAACCAGATAATCGTGTCCACGAAGAGAGCCAGAAACCGGGAGCCGAGGCCGGCCGGCTCAAAATCGAGGACCACATTCTCCGGTGTGGCGATCCTAATATGTTCTTCCATTTACAGCAAGTCCGCCTTTCTAATCTCCAGGTATTTGCGAATGAGTTTAATACTGAAATGCTCCGGGGTTGTTTCCAGCACCATTATGCCTTTGGAGCGCATATCATCTAAAGCCAGGTTACGTTCCAGGATCACGTGGCTGGCTGCGGCTTTAAGATAGCTTTGACGCAAATTTGAAGGTATCTGGTCTGCAGCAGAATAGATTTTTTTTTCGACCAGCACTACACAGAGGATCAGGTTTTTACGAACAGTCCGGGTCAAATTATTGACTAAACCGGAGCTGCCGGCCCGATCCAGCACTTCGCATATCAGGACAATGAGGCTCCGCTTCTTCAATCGGGAGAGTACCTGCGCAAAGACATGCCAGTAATCAGACTCTACGTTTCGCGGCTGTACTTCGAAGAGGGCTTCCAGGATCCGCGGCATAATGAGCCTTCCTTTAATCGGTGGTAAAAACGATTCGATCCGGCTGGAAAAGCAAGCCAACGATACGGCGTCTCCTCTTTTCTGGGCGACATAACTTAGCATCACGGCCGCGTTCAAGGCATGCTCGAAACGGGAGCGTTCTCCGATTTGTTCCAGCATGAAGCGTCCGGCATCGATCAAGATGGTTAGTTGTTGACCTTTTTCGACCTGAAAGTTGCGGCTGATTAAGGCGTCCCGCTTCGCCGATATTTTCCAATCGACATGGCGAAGGTCTTCGCCGGGGAGATAAGGACGAAGACTCTCGAAATCCGAGCCCTGTCCTCTTATCAGCCTTTGGGCCTTAAATCCCTCTTCCCGCTGGTCTATCAGGGCCAGGAGGTCGTAGTTATCCACACCCAAAAAGTTAGGGTATACTTTCCCTTGCGATTCGGCCTTTACGGAAAACTGACGCCGTACGAGCCTCAAGCCCTGCCGAAGGCGGCAGCGTACGGTATGGAAGTGCGTATACCCTCTCTTAACCGGTTTAACCCGGTAGCGGACCTCCGCCGTGCCGCCGGGATTCAATACGAAGGGCTCGAATTGGGATAAAAGCCTGAGGGAGTCAGGCAGATCATCCCGCACCTCCATGAGGATCCTCCGGCGGGAGTGATTCGTGATTGATAGAACTACGCTTTGCTCTGAATCCAAAGAAAAACGAGGGGGAAGCGTTCGATCGATAGCCAGGTGTTTGGAACCCGGGGTCTGCTTGTAATTCCAAAGGCTAAGAAACAGGAGAACCAGTAAATAGGCTGCCGGAATCACCCAGGTTCCCGGCAGTACAGCGACCAGGAACCAAAAGGGGGAGGCGGCGGCTAACAAAATGATTAATCGATCGGTGGGTAACATCCTTACCTGGTAACCTGCACCTGCTTCAATAGATTATCGATACAATCGTCGGAGGTAAGCCCTTCGATCTGAGCTTCCGGCGTCAAAGACACACGGTGCCTTAGAGTAGGCAAGGCAACCGCCTGGACCTCGTCCGGCCGGACATAGGAGTTACCCCGCAGTAAGGAAAGTGCCTTTGCGGCGTGAAGCATCATCACCGCGGCCCTGGGGCTCGCGCCAATACTCAAACTGGGAAAAGAGCGGGATTGCTGTACGACTTCGATGATATAGCTCAAGATACTCTGATCCGTCTCAATCTCGTGGACCAGCCGGCGTATGGTGCGTATTTGCTCTGAGCTGACTTTCTTTTCGATCAAATGATGAGGCGCATGGGCCTTCGCTCCGATAGTATTCATGGTCTCGAGCATGCTCAGCTCCTTGTCTTTGCGGGGATAATCGATCAGGATTTTCATGATGAAGCGGTCGAGCTGGGCCTCGGGTAGCGGATAGGTTCCTTCATATTCAATTGGGTTCAGCGTGGCTGCGACTATGAATAATTCCGAAAGCCCGTAATTGCTTCCATCGATTGTTACCTGCTTCTCCTGCATGGCTTCCAGGAGGGCCGACTGGGTTTTTGCCGGCGCCCGGTTGATTTCATCGGCCAGGACAATATCGGCAAAAATCGGGCCCTGGTGAAAAATGAACTCCATCTTACGACTATCAAAGACATTTACGCCCGTAACATCTGCAGGCATGAGATCAGGGGTAAATTGGATCCGTGAGTACGATAGATCCAGTGTAGCTGCGAGACACCGCACGACCAGGGTCTTGGCCAGGCCCGGAACGCCTTCAATCAAGACATGCCCCCCTGCGATAAATGCCGTAAGAAGCTCCTCGATCACTTGCTCCTGGCCGATAACAATCTTGCTCAATTCTTCCTTTATAGTGGTGGCAACACCTAAAGCCTCATTTAAATCTTTTTCTTGCATGACGGTACTCCTTTGCAATTTTCCCGGACCGGCGAGAAGCCTGTAGGAATTCTTCCCCGGTGAGGGTGTCTCCTTCTTCTACTCGTTGAACCAGGGAAAGATAATGAGAGATATCCTTGGAAAATGACTGGACGTTCAGGACGGCTTTTTCAACGTGCCTCTGCCCCTTCGCCTGGATTGCGCCGTACCGGAATTGCCAGAGGCGTTTGAGCAGAAGCTGATGAATGGTTTTTACGGCGAAGCCTTTTGCCCCGGCCGCTTCCAATAAAGCTCCCAGCGCTTTTATTTTCTCTAGAGGATCTCGCCTTCTCTCAGGGAGGAGCTCGACAACGTTCCCGAATCGTTTAGCGCGGGCAAAGATTAAAAGAAGCCCGGCCGCCGCTAATTGAAGAAAAGCAAAGCCCCAGGAAGACTTGAAGAAGGAGAGCATGAGGAGAAAAGCCCCCCGGGTCTTCTGAAAACCGTGATGGAACTCATCAATAAGCAGGCGGCCGTTCCCCCAGGAGAGGACGGTCGAGACCAACCAGGCTGCGTTTTCGCTCTCCGCCAGGCGCCTGTTGGACCAGACCAGTCTATCGGCAACGACGATGATTCGCCCCAGTTCAAGACGTTTTTCGCCGCCCATTATCCCGGCCTTCCCGGTAAACAAGGCTTTAAAATCGCTGTGGTGAAGGGCGCTTCCTTTAAGAAGCAGCTTGCCCGCAGCATCCTCGTATTCTTCCAGGTCCGCCTCACCGGCAATAAATGAAAAACCATGACGAGAGAGGTAGTCCACCTGCCGGAAAGATCCATCGGCTGAAGTCGCCTCTTCATAGGACCATGAGCTCTGGCTGGCGATGATTAGCTGCCCGCCCTTTTTCACCCAATTGTCCAGGGAATCCGCTTCGCCGGCTTCGATCGCAATGCTCGGCCCCATAATCAGAAGGCTCGTCGGATTGTCCGACTCAGGCGGTGGTAAGACTTTCAAGGGCTTCATCCAGCGTTCGATAGAGGGGAGAAAAGCTTTCAGGACTAAAAAGATCGCCTTGGTCCCGCTTTGATCCGTGTAAAACGTTGAGGTCTTTTCCTCAAAAAAGCTTTGAGCAGGTTTTGCAGGGCTCAGGATAGTGAACAGAAAGATAAAAATAAGAATCGCTAAGGCGGCGATCACGAGATTCTGCTTCTGTACTCCGGTCATCCGTGTTCACCATAAAGCCTTACTCTTGATAGAAACAGAGCTATTTTTTCCTTCTCATACGGGTAATGCGCATAAACAATGTTGTTATGGGCAAGCGTGAGCTCTTGTAATAAGGAGTGGTGCTTGATATCCTTCGGGCATTCCTTTAAATAGGCCAGGTTTGTTTTCCAGCGTTCCAATTTAAGGAAGCCTTTTTGTGAAAGCATCTTGATGAAGGTTCGATATAAGATCCTGATCGCCGACCGCATGTCCCCACCATTCAGCGCCTGTTCCGACTGGCGAAGTGAGCTGCCCACTTCATCGCCGGAAGGCGATTGTTCCTGGACGGATGACGCTTTGAGCCTGTCTTCTATAGAAATGCGCCTAAGCCGGAGAGGCTCGACTCGCAAGAGCCGGACCAGGTAGAGGACCAGGGCCGCGAAACCCACGATGAGCAGGAGCTTGATGATGATCGCGCCGGCGGGTCCGGACTCAAAGGGCCCCAGCGAGCCTAACCAGTCAAAGAATCGCTCCAACCAGCTTTCCTTTGGTTCCGATGCGGCCCTGTGCTGGTTAAACTCCGGGCGGTTCAAGACCTCCTCGGTGACTCGCTTTATATCCTGAAGCGTCGGCATTCTGAAATTTCCTCCGCTCATTCCTCGGCCAGGGCCTCAGCTAACATAACCAGGTCAAAACTTTCTTTTCGAATGCGCTGGTTGTAATAGACTAGAATAATGATAATCGCCGGAAAGGGTGCCGAAACGATCTGTAATGCAGCACTGATCAAGTGGGGCATATACATGGAGATATACGTGGAGGTAAATATATTTTCAACAGCCGAGGATAGTAAGCCGGTCAGAAAGATCAGGCCATAGTAGAGGGCGGAATGGAGAATAAAATAGATCAGGAATAATCCAAGGGTCTGCCAACCGTATCCCTTTATCAGCTCCCTGGACCGCTTCCGGCTCTCTGAAGCTGACAGGTTTTCCAGCATTACCACGGGCGTTATCAGGCTGTACAATACCATCAGTATGATCCCGGGGATGATGAGGAGCGAGCCCAAAATGATAAGAATATAGGCCACGATCCAGGCCCCCAGCAGTGTGCCCAGCCTCCGAAACGAAGCTTTATAGGCCCGGACGATGGTTATCTCCTTTCCCAGGTACCTGCTGCTGACCGCTACGGTAATGGCGCCGCTGCTTATTCCGAAGATCAGCAGATAGAGGAGCAGGAAAACGGGAAGGTACAATAAGTAGCCGGCGCCAGACAAAAGGGTCGCGCTTTTACCGAACAACAGGCCGTTGAGATAGTTCAATGTTTGCGGGATGATCATGATCCCGGCCAATAGAACGAAATTCTTAACATAGAGGTTAATCGCCCTATCCAGAATCATGCCGAAGCTCATCGATTCGAACCTGGGCAGGTCGGAATTTTCGACGGGTTGATTTAGCTCAGACACCCTCATGCTCCTCTTATTGTTGATCTGCTTTGAATCGTAACTCAAGATGGAAAATATTTCACCTGTTTTTTTCAGAAATTCCCGTTGCGGGCCGTGAGAGGTACCGGCGAGCCGTGATCAAGGTCATATCGGCGCGATTCTTGATCGGCAAGATCTCGGATGTGGCGGATGAGTTGCCTTATATTGTCTAAGCTCGTCTTTGGATTGATAAACACGAGACGTAAATATCTTTTACTCTTAAACTCGGCAGTGGACAGATAGAAATCGCCTTGAGCGGTCAATCGATCTCCCAGCGCGGCCAGGACCGTATAGAATCTTAAACCTAAGCCCGCCTTAGTGCATTCAACCGAACAATGTAAAGATCATCACCATGTCTCCTGGATGGCCCTTCACCCACGCCTCATTGATGATCCGCAGGACATTCCAGACCTCATTCTGAATCGCCGTTTTAAACTGCGCTCCTATAGAGTCCTCCTTTCCACCTCAAGCTACAGTGACTTCTCCTCATTATCTTTTAAAATTTTTCTTTAGCAGTCCGGTCCATGAATTATTTCGGCATCTTTCAGACGCCAGTTTACAAATTAGACAAAGTGGTTTCTCTTTTGTCGGTTTCGGTCGTTCGATTACACCTGCTTGCCAGAGTTTCTCAAACAGACTCGCTTCAATCCATTCTTGAAACCTGTCATGCACTGTACTTCCTGCGCCAAGACTTCAGGGAATCCTTTACTATTTGGTCGTTTCGCTCATGATGGAGCGGCCAGGCCTGGACGTGGGCGCAGAAGTGGTATTGCATAGAGAAATCTTCGCCCCAGTACTGATGCATAAATTATAAATTCTCGTATTATAGAGACTTACAGGAAAAAATATATTTTTTCTTCGCAAAAAGGGAAAGACACGCACATAGCTCATTTGATATGATAAAATGGGGAAAGGTTGGGTCGTAGATCACTTGCTCCCCTGCCGGCCCGGCCGTCCTGCCAATTTCTCCTCCGTCGTTGCCGCCATAACTTTTCCACCCACATTGTACATCCTTTTTTTTATAGAAAGGGGAAGACACGCTCCTGACTTTTCTATATGATGAAGGTGTATATATGTCATTAAAAGGAGGAAGCGGTAGCTATGACAGAGAAGGAAGCTCCGGCGTTTATCCAGTGTGGACGCAGGGTCAGCGCAGAGGAGATTGAGCAGATAAAAGAGACAGTGGAGCTGTTTCCTCGATTATCACTGAAGGAACTAGTGCAACAATCTGTGAGCATTTGGGCTGGTACACTGCGGCGAACAACCTGAAGAGGGAAGCCTGCCTGAAGCTTCTGATGAAGCTTGAAGCAACAGGGATAGTGAAGCTACCTGAGAAGCGGAAGGTGGGAGGGGTTCACGGATACTCTCCAGAGATGGTTGTGAGCTCAAGAACCGATTCCCGGGTTGAGATTACAGGCACGGTGAAAGAGCTCAGGCGTGTCAGCCTTGAAGCAGTGAAGGAAAAGCAGGAGAAGGAGCTGTGGAATGAGTATGTTTTTCGCTACCATGGATTGGGCTACAAGCGACCCTTTGGATACTGGATGCGGTATTTCATAAGCTGTGAGCAGGGCAAGCTTGGGTGTGTATTATTCTCAGGGGCGGCGAAGGCTCTTAGGATGCGGGATCAGTGGATCGGCTGGAGTGATGAGCAGCGGCTTAAGAATCTGGCCTGGGTGATCAACAACAATCGTTATCTGATTTTTCTACCCTGAAGGGCACTATAGCCTGGGTACGGGTACGAAATCTAGCCAGCTACGTGCTGGGGAGGCTTGCCCGCCAGGTTGCAGAAGACTGGGAGAATTGTTGGGGCTATAGACCGGTTTTGATGGAGAGCTTCGTTAACCCGAGGCATCATGAAGGAATCTGCTACAAGGCAGCGGGTTGGGAGTATCTGGGTATGACCACCGGCGAGGGCCTGGTTCGGCCCGGCAAGAGCTACAGCACAACGCCAAAGAAGCTTTTTGTGAAGCCACTGAGCTTCGTGCTGCAAATGGGCTCCCGACGGCTAAGCGAATGAAGAGCTCACCTCTCCTGGGATCAAGCAGCAGCTTCAGCAATTGTTTCCCGATCTGGAGACGATTCCTCACCATGATACGCTTAACCGCCTGCTTTCAGGAATTGAGGTGGGTCGGATTGAGGCGGCACAGATTGAGCTGGTTCGAAGCCTTATCGGTGATAAGAAGTTTCAGCCCTATTTGATTGAAGGTTGCTACCCTATTGCCATCGATGGGACGCAAAAGCTGGTAAGTAAAATGCTGTGGAGCGAAGAATGGCAGGAACGAGAATTGGGCAGCGGAGAGCAGAAGCAAAAGCAGTATTACGTCTACGTTCTGGAGGCTAGTT
>CAZERV010000086.1:0-4658 GCA_964514815.1 uncultured Spirochaetaceae bacterium
GTTATTTTTCGCTTTTTCTCTTGCGTTTCGTCTATAAGATCTATGGCTTTTGCCGGGCATACCTCATAGCAGGTCCCGCAGCCGACACAGGACTCCTCATCAAACTCCGGTTTGCCCCTGAAGGCTTCGAAGGGCTCCGAAGGCTCTTGAGGAAACTTTATGGTGTAAGGCCCTTTAATTACCGCCTTGACCGCTTCAGCCAGTTCTCTTAACTTCGGTTTGCGCATTATTTCTTCCCTTCCCTGTCTTCCTTGTAAATATCGATAATACTCTTTTTCCAGAGCCTGACACCGGCCTGGTGAGCCCCTTTCGAAATAGCATGGGCGGCGGTCGGCGAAGTAATCAAGATAAAAACCAGGCAGAGGACAGCCTTGATTCCCAGGGAGGTGATTCCTGTAAATATGAGCACGCCTAGAAGAATAAAAATTGTGCCGAAAGTCACGCACTTTGTTGCGGCCTGGAGCCGGTTGTAAATATCCGGAAACCGTATCAGGCCCAGGCAGCCAAAAAAATTAAAGACAATGCCTATCCCGAAAAATACAATCCCGATAATCTCATTCATCGAAACCCCTTCCTTCCAGGTACTTTGCCAGGGCAATTGTTCCTATAAAGCTGAGGAGAGCCCAGGTTATGGCTATGTTCATATAAAAGTCCCTGCCGGTTATAACGGCCATCAGGGCGCAGAATCCCACCACTACGATACCTAAAATATCTATGGCCACGGTCCGGTCCGGCGCCGTCGGCCCCCTGCCGATTCTGTAGAGACACATGAAACAGCATAAGAGCAGCACCCCGAAGAATACCTGAAATACCGTTTCCATATTCTTACAACTCCTTACTATTCAAATATTTTTTCCAGAATTGTCTCAAAACGGGTAACTATATGTTTCGTGGCTTTTTCCAGGTCCGTTTCTTTGACATTTATCCAATGGATATAGAGATAACCGTCATCCGTTATATCCACCGTAAGGGTGCCGGGTGTAAGGGTTATGGAGTTTGCCAGGGCGGTCCGGGCCGATTCGCTCTTCAACCTGGTTTTCACTTTGACTATACCGGGACGGATGGGCATCCTGGGGTGGATTACCCGGTAAACTACATCCAGATTGGCTATTAACATATAGTAAAACAGGACCGGGATATAGCAGATAAACCAGAAGTACCGCTTTATAGAAAAGAGCTTGCCCGGGTGTTTGGTAAAGACCTCCACAAAAAGAATGCTTGCCAGAACCGAAAAGATGAGACCGGCTATGAGTATCTGCCAATCCATGGTCTTATTCTGAAAATCATAAGGCCAGGCCAACAGGTACCAGATAACCGAGGACACGATGAACAGGGTTATCCTCCGCATATTATCCCTCCCTCATAAGTTCGCCTGTACAGTTTGGGCATCTTTGAAGCCGGAAAGCAATGCCCCGACTGCCGGATCCAGTATCAGCTCCCTTATGCCGGGCACAAGAAGCATTCCCATTCCCGCGCACAGCACGGCCAGAACCACCAGCGGAAGAGACATGAGGAACGGTGATTCCCGGATCTCTTTCAAGGTTTCCGGAAGCTCTCCTAAAAAGGCATAGCGAAGCACTTTAAGAAAAGAAACCAGGGTCACGAAGCTCACCAGGATGGTAATTGCCGCCAGCCAGTGGAAGCCTGCCTGAAAAGCAGCCAGCACGATCAAAAGCTTGCTCCAGAATCCGTTAAAAGGCGGAACGCCGGCTATCGACAGCGAAGCAATCGTGCAGGTAGCCCTGGTCACAGGCATCCGCTTGAGCAGGCCCCCCATTTCCTTCAACTGCCGTGTGCCGGTGGTATATTCTATGGATCCTGAGCAGAGAAAGAGGAGGGATTTAAACACTGCGTGGTTGGCCAGGTGAAAGACACCGCCCAGCACGGCAAGAGCGGCAGCATAACTATTGCCCCCGGAAGCATAGAGATACCCGCCCAGTCCTACTCCTAAGATCACATAGCCCATCTGGCTTATACTGTGATAGGCAAGCAGGCGTTTAAAATCCCACTGCCCGACGGCCAGAAAGACACCGATGGTCATGGAAAGGACCCCTATGGCAATTAAGACCCCTCCAAAAAGCTCGGTCAGGCCGATTACATTGAAAAGAACCCTGAGCAGGGCATAGATCCCGAGGGCTTTTATGAGAACCCCGGAAAGCATGGCGGAAATCGGCGCCGGCGCCGAGGGGTGAGCGTCCGGAAGCCAGGGATGGAAGGGCACCAGGGCCGCCTTGATCCCGAATCCGACCGTGAAAAATGCCGCCGCAAAGATGAGCATCGAGCTCTTTTCTCCGCCGGCAATTATTTTCGAGATACTGGCCATGCTTAGATATCCAGTGGCCCCATAGCTGAAAGCCACTCCAAACAGGATAAGGGTCGATCCAATGCTCCCTAACACTAAATATTTAAAAGATGCTTCCAGCTCCTCATGATTGCACCCGAAGGCTACCAGGGCATAGGAAGCGACAGAAGCGATTTCCAGAAATACGAAGAGATTGAACAGGTCCCCGGTTAGAACAACTCCGTTCATTCCGGCGACCATCAACAGGAAGAGAGAATAATATTTGTACTTTGCCGTGTAGCGGTCCATGTACCTGACTGAAAATACAGTGGCCATGAAACTTATCGGGCAGATAATCACCAGCATAAAGTTGCTTAAACCGTCCAGCACCCAATTAATGCCTATCGGGGGCTTCCAGCCCCCGATTACATAAACTCCCCGGGCTCTGAAGAGCATAATGGCTATGATTAACAGGCTGAGGGTGGCCATGTTCCCCAGAACATCGGCAAGGACGCTAAAGCGCCTTGAAACCAGCGGGATAAGAAAGGCAGCTCCCAGGGGAACGGCTATGAGAAGAGGAAGCAATACGGTATTCATCCTTTCAATCTCCTGATCTCTGTAATGTCAAAGGTCCCATATTTTTCGTAGAGTTTTATGCACAGGGCTATCGCGAGGGTAGTAACACCCAGACCGATGACAATCGAGGTAAGAACCAGAGCCTGGGGCAGGGGATCGACCGCCCGGGCCAGGAATTCTATTGGGTTGATCGACTTATCAATGATTGGGGCGATTCCATCCTTCCTGTATCCCAGGAGAATGAGGAACAGGTTGGCCGAATACTCCATAATTACCAGCCCGATTACGATTTTCACCGTATTCTTTTTGGTTAAAGCACAGTAGAGGCCGATTACGAAAAGGACAAAACATAAGGCAAAAACCACTTTTTATTCCTCCTCTTCTTCCTGGATCATCTTTTTGGTCCCATTCTCCGCTACAACGATCCTTAAAATTGACATGATGATGAATATCAAGAAAAGGGAAGTCCCGACTTTTATGCAGATGGCGATATTGCTGATCGGGATTGTCCCGGCACTCAGAAGCCGAAACTCCTCGCCGGGATACCTGGCCTGCAGGAAATTAGCGAAAAATATCCCCCCGAATCCTAAACCAAAGAGGGCCACGGTCAGAAAGAGCAAGGCGCCGAGGCTGTCCAACCCTGATGCCGTCCTCGAGCCGAACCTTTTAAAGGCGAAATCCTTGCCATAGGCTAAAGTGAGGAGCATATACGAGCAGGCGATTATCACCCCGCCGGCAAACCCCCCGCCGGGAGTGAGATGCCCGGTAATAGTTATATAGATCCCGTATAAAAAGATGAATACCTTCACCCATCTGGTTACCGTTTTTACAATTACACTCATGCCCTTCATTTTTCTCTCTCCCGTTTAGGCTTCCCGCGCAGGACGGCCAGGGCGCCGATTATGGCGGCAAACAAGACGGTTGCCTCTCCCAGGGTATCGTAGGCCCTGTAATCGAGAATCACCGAGCTTACGATATTGGCGGCGCCCGTCTCTTTAAGGCCGTCTGAGAGATATTTATTGGCAGGAGCGCTCTCAACAAAAGAAATGATGGGACTGCCGAACTCCTTCAAAGACCGGAAGGCGTATATTCCGAACAAGAAAAAAATAATCATCAATACGGAAACGATGATCAGGCCGCCCCACCCAATGTGGCCCCTTTCCGGAACCACGTCTCTGCCGATAGTCGCCCGGATAAGAAAGATGAGCAGTATTACCTCCACCGCGATCTGAACAATGGCCAGATCGGGCGCCTTCAAAAAGAGGAAGGAAATACTGAGCCCGAACCCGATGGCGCCTAAAGAGATCACCGAAGAGAGGAGATTCTTTGTTTCTACCGCTATCAGGGCGCCGGCAATCATGAAGATTAAAAGGATCAGAAGATAAATTTCTTCCCCCATTATGTCACCTCACAATAAGAATAAGGCCAGAAAAAGCAGGACTACCATCCCCAGGAGACTCCAGGAGAGATACCGGGACAGGAGTCCGTTATGCAAAACTTTTAAGAGTGCAGTAATCCCCAAGCCGAGCCGGCCAAGTTGTACATAGAGGTCAAAAACACCCCTCTCCTGGGCCGCATATGTTTTCTTTAAGACCGGAAATGCTTTTATCGTGTCGTAAAAGTGAGTTCCGGCTACCCTGATTGTCTCGGATTCAACCACCTCGCCGCCAGGGTGGAATTCCAGATGCCCGTCGGCGCCGCTTCAAGGCCGATGCCGGGATAGATGAAGGCCTCGAGCGGGATTCGGTAGAAGACCCCGAAGATCAGGCAGAGAAGCGCTAAGATCAGCAGGGGAAGCTGC
>CAZERV010000086.1:4758-12998 GCA_964514815.1 uncultured Spirochaetaceae bacterium
GTAGAAGACCCCGAAGATCAGGCAGAGAAGCGCTAAGATCAGCAGGGGAAGCTGCATGCCGAAACCGACCTCTCTTTTCACATCTTTCGTTTTTTCGGATTTCCGGCCCAGAAAAAGCGAATAAATGACTTTAATAAAAGAAGCCAGCGTCAAGGCGCTTCCGAACATGGCGGCTATGAGAAAAATAAAATGATAATTACTGCCGGCCTCTATCACACCCTGGTAAACGAGCCATTTCGAGACAAATCCGTTAAAAGGAGGAATGCCCGAGATGGCCAGGGCGGAAATCAGGCAGGCCGTAAAAGTGACCGGCATTGCCTTAGCCAGCCCGCCGAGCTCGCCGAGCTCGTGGCAATCAGTCTTCCGCTCAACGGCCCCCGCGCAGAGAAAGAGACAGCATGTATAGATAGCGCAATTTAACATGTGGAATAATCCCCCGACTAGCCCAATAGGATTCAGAGTGCCGATCCCCAGAACCATATATCCCACCTGACATATAGATAGGTAAGCTAATAATCGTCTCAAGTCATGCTGCATCATGGCTGCCATAACCGCCGCTATAATCGTCACGGAACCGATGATCATGAGCACAAGGCCCAGTGCATTATTCAAAGTGAAAATGCCGGTGGCAATCCTGATGAGCAGGTAGATGCCCAGGAGCTTATCGAGGGCGGCAGGGAGAAAAGCCATGACCGGGGCCGGGGCGCCTTCACTGGCCGCAGGTATCCAGGTATGGAAGGGTATGGCGCCCGCCTTGGTAATGGCTCCCACCATCATCAACAGGAAGGCCAGGTAGGAAAGCCAGCCCTCCATCTCAATGTGAATAGCATTGATGGTAAAGGACCTGCTTAGATACCAGAGGATGCCTATGCCTAAGAGCAGGCATCCGTCCGCCGCTCCGAGCATGGCGAAGGTCCTGGTTGCCCCCCCGCGGGCTTCCGGCCCCCCGGTGGTGATCAGAAAATAAAGCGAGGCGGTGACCACCTCCCAGAAAATCAGAAAAATCAAGAAGTGATTGGCCATCAGAACCCCACAGGAGCCGGCCAGGGAAAACATCAGGAAAGCATAGTACTCTTTGAGCCGGCTTTTCCCCGCCATATAAGAAAGCGAGTAGAGGGAAATCAGTAAGGCAAACCCGGTCAAAAAGATCAGTATGAAAGATGAAAGAGATGTACTCGCCAGGTCGAAATCCAGGGAGAGCTTTCCGATCTCCAGTAACGGAAGCTGGAATTCCAGGTCTTTTAAAAGAAAAATTTGCAGGGCCGCCGCAAAAGCTATGGCCGAGGTTACAACCGTTAATATCTCCCTGATCCATTTTATCCCTTTGGGTAGAAATAGAATCAAAAGCCCCGCTGCGGCAGGCAGGATTATTGGGACCAACAAGATGTTAACATTCATCTCCAAGCTCCTTCCGCAGCTTTTCAGTCTTTTCCTGGCTGAGCTCGATCAGATCGCTGCCGCCGTAGAGTCTTTTCCCGGTCAGTCCATCCACTACGGCCGCCCTCTCGGTGCAGCTGTAACAGGGATCGACGGAAGCCATGGTTATGGCCACGTCGGATATTGTCTGGCCTATACAGGAAGCCCTGAAAGAAGGGACATTCATAAAACTTGGGGCTCTCACTTTGTGCCTTACCGGGCGGTTACTTCCATCGGACCTTACATAGTAAAACGTTTCCCCCCTGGGCGCCTCTACAAGGCCGACCGCCTCACCCGGCGGAATTTCACGCACCTCTACTTCGATCGGGCCGTCCGGTATCTTTTGGGCGCACTGTTTTATAATCTTGATCGATTCAAAAACCTCAAGCAGCCGGACCACGGCCTTGGCAAAGACATCCCCCTCCTCCTGGGTAATCACCTTCCAATCGACCCGGTCATAGGCGGCGTAAGGATCGTCACGGCGGACATCTATGGGCACCCCTGAGCCGCGGGCAGTAGGCCCGGTAACGCAGTACCGGATAGCGTCTTCTTTGCTGAGTGTCCCCACTCCTTTAAGACGGGCGTGAATCACCGGGTCATCCAGCACCGCCCCGGTCAGCATCTCAATGTGTCCGGCCAACTCATCTATTTCCTTCAGGATATGGGGCATCAACTCATTGGCTATATCCCTACGGCACCCCCCTATCTTGGCATTGGCGTAGTTGATCCTGCTCCCGGTGGTTTCCTCCAGAAGGTCGAGGATCGGTTCCCGGTACTTCCAGGCCCACATCCAGACCGTATTGTAGCCGATGAAATGCCCGGCCAGTCCCACCCAGAGGATGTGGCTGTGGATTCTTTCCAGCTCGTTAACGATGGTACGCAGGTAGAGCGCCCTTTCCGGCACTTTAACTTGCACAATATCCTCCACCGCCTGGATATAGGCCAGGGGATGGGAGGCCGAGCAGATCCCGCAGATCCGCTCCACCAGGAAGGGGACCTGGTCGAAGGTCATGGTTTCGCTTAAAGCCTCGATCCCCCTGTGGTTGTAGGATATGCGGACATCCATATCCACGACCCGCTCGCCCTCGACATAGAGCTGGAAGAACTCCGCCTCCTCCTGCAGGGGATGAAAGGGGCCTATCGGAATCAAGGTTGTTTTTTTCATCGCTTTTGATCCTTTCTAAGGGGATAGACGCCCTCCGGCCAGTCATCGGAAAGAATGAAACGCCTCAAGTTCTTGTGATTCTCAAACTCGACTCCCAAAAGATCATGGATCTCTCTTTCGATCCAATCTGCGGCCGGTAGGAAGGGAGTGAGAGATTGTATTTTCGGATCAGGCTTGGCGGCCTTTGTCTTGACTGTAATTACACACCCTTGAGAATCGAAACAGAAGTGATAGAGGAGCTCAATTCCATCCCGGGCGTCCACCCCGGATACGGTGGCCAGCCGTCCTCCTGCCTCCTCGAAGAGATATTTGCCGAAATCATAAATGTTGTCTTTAGAAACTGAAACATATGTCTGTCGCGGGGATAGTTGTTTTATCTCGAGAATTTTGTCAGTCCAGGCTTCTTTAATGCTGTCTAAAATATCGCCCATCAGCTTCTCACCTTCCTCCGGTTCTAATCTTCACGCTTTCCCCGGTGTCAAACAAGCAGGTTTCAGCGGCTACAATATCGAGAGGGCTTTAACCACGCCTGAAATCATGGCTTCCGGTTTCGGCGGGCAGCCGGGAATATACATGATAATGGCCGCGGAGTCGACCTCCCGTATTATTTTATCCACCGGACCCGCCATATGGTATGCATCTTTAAAAATACCCTTGGAACAGGCGCAGCCGCCGATGGCAAAAACAACGCAGGGCTTAGGAGTCTGCCTGTATATTTCCTTGAGTCTCGGGGCAGCCTGCCTGGTCACTCCCCCGGTCACAACCAGGGCATCGGCGTGCCTGGGAGTGCCCACCAGCTTTATACCGAACCGCTCCACATCGAACCTGGGCGTGAGAAGCTCCAGAACTTCGATGTCGCAGTTATTGCAGGCCCCGGTATTTACGTGGAATACCCAGGGGGATTTCTTTAAAGCCCATATCTTCCAGCTCATAACCAGCCGATCCCGTAGATCCGGCCGAAAATCGCCAGCACAAAGGCGACCATGCCGAGGGGAGCCAGTAATCCCCAGAAGAACTTCAAAGCCTGATCGATTCTCAGGCGTGGGTTCGTGTTTTTGATAAGAATTATGAGCACCAAAATCAGCAGGTATTTCAGTATTGCCCATAGTATTCCCCATCCTGAAAAATGCATTCCCCCTAAAAATACCGTGACCAGGAAAACAGGAAGGGTGAAAAGCAGCATTGCCTGGGTGAGCTTGAAAATCGCCAGGGGAGCTCCCGAGTATTCAATATAAGGACCTTCCATTATTTCGGTCTCGGCCTCGGCGATATCGAAAGGAGTGAAACCGAGTTTTGCCTGGATACAGAGGAGTGAGACTAAAAAAGCCAACACCCCGGAGATGCTGCTCGCCACAGGAACATGGGCGATTTCAGTAAGCCTGATAGTCATTCCCCCCTTTAAGATCACCGTGGCCAGACTGATTAGAAAGGGGAGCTCGTAGGCCAGGATGAGTTTCATTTCCCGGCTGGCGCCGGTGGCTGCCAGCGGGTTACCCGAAGCCTGGCCTCCGATCATGACTGCCAAAGGGGGAATGATGAGAAGATAGACCACTACGATCATGTCGCCGACGAATGAGATACCCAGCAGGTTGGTGAGCCAGATTATGGTGGAAACAATAGTGACCGCAGCGAGTCCAAGAATCGGAGCGGTGAGAAATACGACCCTGTTGCCGCTCCGGGGCAGGATGGTCTCCTTGCCTAAAAGCTTCAGGAAGTCATATACCGGCTGTCCCAGGGGGGGGCCGACCCGCCACTGAACCCTGGCCGAAACCTTCCGGTCCACCCAGGTCGAGAATAAACCGACCAGGCCGGTAAAGAAGAAGCCCGGGAAAACAATAAATGCAAAGATATACCTGGCCAGTTCCATTACTCTCTTACACCGTCCTTTTTCCAGATACGAACCTGGACCAGCACATTACATTTAAGAAGATATATGCCCCGGGCAGGATCTTCGGAAAATTCACCGAACTTTATGGATTCATCTTTGCTGCCTTTAGCGCAGAGAGGTATTTCTTCCTTCCCCAGTCTATCCAGGCAATAATCGCACCGGGAGGTGGTAAAGGGTATCAATTCCGACATGATCGTGCCGAATGGACAGGCTATGACACAGGAATTACATTTCACACACAGCATGCTGCTGCGGTGAACGATTCCATCATCTCCCCTGGTTAAGGCTTCTGTGGGGCAGGCCCGCACACAGGTGCCCTCCTCACAGTGGCGGCAAAAAGTGGCAAACGCAGCCTGTTCACGAAGATAGGCGCCCCCATCATTTTCAGGATGGTAATAGTAACTGCAGGGAACGGACCAGCCCTCCTTCTTCGCATCTATAACCTCGAGATCGAGGAGCAGTCTCTCCCTTTGACCCATAACGCTCTCCTAAGCCCAGATGTCCGGGATATCCTTTATTTGCTCATATTTGAAAACCGGGCCGTCCTTGCAGACGTAGTACTTCCCTAAACGACAGTGACCGCACTTCCCGATGCCGCAGCTCATATTCTTCTCCATGGAAAGATATATCTCCGGCGGTTTGAAACCAATCTCCAGGAGCTTCAATGTTGCGAACTTCATCATGACCGGGGGCCCGCAGACAATGACCACGCTGTTCAACAGGTCCAGATCGATATTATCCAGCAGGGTAGTTACCACCCCAACCTTGCCCTTCCATTCCCGGTTTCCTTCATCCACGGTAAACTCGACATCTATCCTTTCGGACCATTCCTTTACTTCCTGCTTATACATGATATCTTCAGGAGTGCGCGCTCCATACTTGAATATGATTCGCCTGTAATCATCGATACTGTCAAAAAGAGCCAAAAGCAACGACCTCAGGGGCGCCAATCCACAGCCGCCGCCGAGAATCAGGAGTTCCTTTCCCTTGAAATCGGCAAGAGGATAACCCAGGCCGAATGGACCCCGGATGCCTAAAGAATCTTTTACCCGCATGGTGTGGAGGTGAGAAGTAACCCGGCCGGTTTTCATGACGGTGACATCAAGTTTTTCCTTCACCCGGGGCGATGATGAAGGGGTAAAGGGAGCTTCTCCGAAGCCGGGAACCGTTAGCTCGATGAACTGGCCGGTGGTAAAATCCACTTCCTCCTGGGGATTCAGGACAAACGTCTTGATAGTAGGTGTCTCATCGATTATCGATTCTATGACTGCTGCGGTAGGAAAATACGGGTTTTTGCCGTTCATGCCGAGGACAGCTCCTTTAAGACGTCCCTGATGTCGATCCCGGCGATACAGGCTTCGCTGCATCGCCCACAGCCGGTGCAGGCATATAGACCCGCATTGACCGGAAAAAAGTCGAACTTTTTGATGAAACGATTACGAATTCTCTCGGCCAGCCTGGACCGGGGATTGGCGCCTCCGGCGACCCTGGCAAAGCCTTTGTATTGACAGGAATCCCAGATCCTGGCCCGGGCGAATTTTTCTTCCGCCCTCTTATAATCCTCGAGAATAAAACAGTGACAGGTCGGGCAGACAAGATTGCAGGCCCCGCATTCAACGCATTTTTCAGAGCGGTCTTCCCAAATCTGAGACAGATTATGGCGTTTAACATTTTCTTGCCAGGTGCTTTTATCAGGGAAATTATCCCGGGATATCTTTTTCCGGTAGGCCTTCAGGAATTCCTTCCTCTTGTTTTCTCTCTCCTTGATTTGCTCAGCGGAAGCTTTCTTGAAATATGCCTGGTAGGATTTTATTAATGATTCTCCTTTCGGAGAGTCGATTGTAAATATGAAGCCGCCGGATACTTCGGAAAAACCCAGATCGAAATTCTCCTCGGGATATGGATTGATCCCCAGGGCAAGACAGAAACAATTTTCCCTGTATTCCGAGCAATCGCCGGCTATAATGACCGTCTTTTCCCTGCTATCGATATAAAAGGGATCTTTAAAATCGCCTTCCTTGAATACGTAATCCAGAATATTCAGCGATCGCAAATCACAGGCCTTGGCCCCGAAGAGCACAGTGCTCCCGGCTTCTGCAGAGGAAGTGGAATCCGGCGCCGGATATACGGCCACGGTAATTCTGGCCGGAAAAAAGAACGATTTTAAAGGCTCAACTGTCCTGAAGCTGTTCCAGGTAAAAGGATAGGCTGAATCTGGGCGGAATCTCTGTCAGTAGAAGTTGTCTTCTACTCTCCTGGTTGTAAAAACTTTTGATCTTTTTGCAAGCTCAAGGATGAAATCTCCCACGCCGGCCGATTCCAGAAAAAGAGATTCCAATTTTCCCCCCTTCTTTTATAAGAATTATTACTTACTAAAATGCTTGCCTTAACTTCCTTCTAAAAAAAATTTTAACTTACTTCTCCTGGAATGTCAAGAAAAATCCTTAAAATATTACTAAAAAATAATATTAAGGACTTATTTCATCATTATATCCCTTATCATGACTTGGACATCCTCTAGAATAACGCAGAGTAAAAGCCCGTATCGAGTCCCGCATCTGGTGCCTGGGGTGCAGGAAATGGCAATCATTTCCACTGATACACCTGGGCCTGGCTTTCGCAAACAGGGCTCTTCAAATATACTATTGGATGACTGGGTAAAGGACATCGACTCCTGGGATGTATGCGACCAGGTCTGCATGAACCTCTTCGAAAAGACCCCTCTGGCCCGGAAGAAAATCCTCGACTGGTCCGAGCGCGAAGAGGAGTTCGTCAAGAGGGCCGCCTTCGCACTAATAGCCGGCCTGGCCTGGCATGACAAGGAGGCAGATGACGAAGAGTTCCTCGAATTGTTTCCAGTGATAATGCACGGAGCCACCGACGAGCGTAATTTCGTGAAGAAAGCCGTCAACTGGGTCGCCTCTAACGCCATCAGGGAACTCGAGAGTAAGTTTGTCTAACGTCGCCGGTCTGGATCTGCTCAACGTCCCATTCAATCTTGTTTCGGTGGCAGGATGATCGCGTGGGCTGCTCGCACAATAAAGGCCTTACATTCTTCCCAGTCGAAAGGTTCCAACATGTGAGGCATAGGCTCTTGCTCGGCGTCTTGAAAAAACGTGAGGCTCTTAAGAATGAGATATTCGTTTGACTGGGGATACTTCCGTGGCAATAGATCGAAGTAGTCTTGTAGAATGATGCCGCTGCGCAGCATTCAAATTTGGCAAGTTTACCTCATCTGATTTAAATAAGTCGAAGTCCTCTGACACACGATGGCCCAGGTGGAGAGCCAATCCTGTGCCTCCGGCGAGAATCCAACCTTGAAGAGCGGGAGAGCTGTTTTTTTCTAACCTGGCCAGTAACTCTCTGCTGCCGTTTGGGAGTACTTTTTTGTGCATTGCAGACCTTCCCTTACCAGAATTTGCACATCCGGCAGGGACCCATATTCGAGGACCCGCCGGGTGAGCCAGGCTGGGTAAGTGTCGAAATCCCCTTCCTCCAGAGTCCGGTCCCAAAACAGGCGTTGTAATTGCTTTACTGCAGAGGATATAGGTTCAGGTGTGCCGGCCCGAGAAAGCGTTGCCGGCGATGTACTTGCTCTACGAGCTAATTGCGAGAGGGAGAGTCCTGCTCGCAACCTTAGTTTTTTTAATGAAAGCGATATATTAAGATTCATGAGTTTCATTATACAACGCCACACGCAGGCAATCAAGATCCGCGCCCACCTCATAGGGAGAGCAGGGCCGGCAGAATTACCAGCGCCCCTATAGTAGT
>CAZERV010000087.1:0-12876 GCA_964514815.1 uncultured Spirochaetaceae bacterium
GGCGCAACTCATTCTCTCCCGCCCGGCGGATCTCGATTGAGCCCGCCGGGCGCTTGATCCAACCTGCACCGTCGGTAAAACCCTTCCCCCTCGCCCCCCACACTTATCCTCTCGGTCCTATTGAAAGCACTGATGCGGCAGTACTGCAATCAACTTGAGTTAATGGAGGAAATGTGGTAATATCCGTGTAAATTAGAGAGGAAATTGGCCAATATACAGGCTTTTCAACGTAGAGCATTTCATTATCGAGTGATAAACAATAGAAAGCCTGTCATTGCGTGGGCTATACTTCATATCTTCAGTATGCTCACTCAGTTGCGATGAGAAACATTATATTATATCGCAGGGGAGAAAACAGAATGGGCATGTTTAAAAAGAAAATAAAAGTCTCTAACAGTAATAACCCTAAACAATTTTTTGAAGAAGAGTTCTGGGTAGATACCGGCGCCCTCTACTCTTTCGTTCCAGAAGATTATCTTGAAAGGATCGGCGTAGAACCGGCAGTTAAAAGAAATTTGATTTTTGCAGATGGAAGGCAAGATACTAGACTGCTCGGTTTCTGTAATTTTCAAATCGAAGGTCTCGAAGGTACTATTCCCTGTCCGGTGATTTTTGCGCCAAAGGGTTCTCTTTTTTTGCTTGGCGCGACAGCTTTGGAGAACTTTGGGGTAGATGCTGACCCGATTCAAAAGAAGTTGAAACCGATTTTAGCAATAATAGGAGGCTTCCTGGCATCGCAATAACAATCGCCAACAAAAAATTGGAGTAGACGACTTATATTTTAGCAGTTTCTGATCACTTGCTCTGTTTAGTCACGATTGTACTCACTTATCTTTCAGCTTTATATCGCTAATGCTTAGCCGAGCCTTCAGTACCGACGCATAAATTCTAAATCTCCGTGTAATAGAAACTTACAGCCAAGTGGATTTTTTTTCCTCTTTTATTGGAGTAAACACCACTATAGCCCATCTGATATGCTATGATAGCTTAAAAGCTTGTTATTTTAACAAGAAATATTAAAGTCCATCGCCCATACCTATTATACTGAATTTTACCACTAAAATTTAGGTTGCGGATGTAATCTGCGATGGGATAAAATTGGTGTAGACTGGGCTGCTGAGTATTTGGCTGACCTGCCGGCCGCCCAAGATCACTACCATCGCTGCTGCCGCAGCTGTATCGCTACCAGGCGGAAATATTTTTCAAAAAACAGCAGACAAACTTCTGGCCTTGCTATAGGAAACTCAGATGATGGCACGTCGGGAGGTTGAGGAACTTATCCAGTGTGGTCGCAGGATCAGTGTAGAGGAGGTTGAGATGATTCGCGAGACAGTGGGGATGTTTCCCGCTTTGTCCCGTAATGAGCTGGTGGCAACGGACTGTGAGGATTTGGGTTGGTACACAGCGGCGGGCAACCTGAAGAGGGAGGCGAAGTTGTTGAAGAAGCTTGAAGCAGAGGGGTTGATGAAGCTGCCTGAGAAGCGGAAAGCACAGGCAGGGCAAAGATATTCTCAAGAGATTATAGGCTAATCAAAGGACCGATCCCCGGCTTATGATTACAGGCACGGTGAAAGAGCTCGGCCGTATATGGCTTGAAGTGGTCAGAGAGGAGCCGCCGCTTAGAATAATGAAGGCATTCACCGGGTTTATTCAATCGGCGGGAGGATAAGGGATTGAAGATTAAATTTTTAGGAACCGGGGCAGCCGAGGATATTCCCAGCTTTGGCTGTACCTGCCCGCGATGCCGGTTAGCCAGGGAGGAGAAAGGCCGCAACGTCCGCAGGCGGGCATCTCTGCTGATTGATGCGGCGCCGACCAACGTATCCTGCTCGATGCACCCCCAGAGATCAGTCTACAGCTCAACCAGGCGGAGGTTTTTGACCTGACGGCGATTTTATTCAGCCACGAACATTTCGACCACATTGGCGGGCTAACCGAGTTCGAGTTCTGGAACAAGGTACTGCCGATCTTTGCGGGCCACGATGTCCTGCCCCGGCTACATCTAACCCCGCGCCTGGAAGATCGGGCGCTGCTATCCGGTTTTAACTCCCAGATCAAGCTGCATTTTGGCGAGCTGACGATAATACCATTTAGAGTCATCCACCACGTTCCCTGTTACGGCTTTGTCCTGGAGGCCGGCGGAGTGCGAGTCGTTCATTTTACCGACTCGGACAGCAAGCTGAGCAATCTCCACCGTCATTTAGCAGAAAAAGCCCAGGCAGTCATTTTCCATGGGATGTGAGCTTCACCACTGCCGCCGGGCCCAGCGGGTGGGGGAGGCCTGGAGGAATTCCTCTACTGGCGCCAGGCTGTAGACCTGTTCGCCGAAGCCCGGTTGTATCAACGGCTGATCCGGGCCAATTGGGACCAACAGAGGAAGCCATAGCTCGCAAGAAGAGGTGAGGGCAAAACAACTGATTCTCACCCATGCCAATCATTTCAATCGCCCCTATAACGAACCGGCTGCTTGCGCTTGCCAGTTTGAAGGTATTATAATAGCTTAAGACGAGTATTAGATAGAAATGTGAAAGACCGGCGGCAACACCGCGATCTTGAATAAATTGAGCTGAAGCTGGCCGGCATCGATAATATCACTTCCGTATTATAAGAAAACAGTGATCCAGGACTGACGGTCCGGTGTCCCGGAAATCAAAAGCACAATGTACCTGGGTGATGCGAGGAAAGATGTTAGAAATGTACTGCCTCAGAGCTTGAAAGGAGAGAAGTCTATTGTGAAATGTTTGATCATAGCCGCCGGCCAGGGAAACCGATTATCTCAAACCGGAGTTCACAAGCCGTTCATCCCTATTTGGGGATTGAGGTTGATTGAACGGACCATCCTCACGGCCTGGAAGGCCGGTATTGATGAGTTTTACGTGGTGACCGGCTACCAGGCGGCAAAGCTCGAGGAGTTTCTTTGGCAGCTTGGCCGGGGCAAAAACATTAAGATGCATTTCATCCGAAACGATGAATGGGAGAGCAAGGAAAACGGAGTATCCGTTCTGAAAGCGAAGTCCTTTCTAAAAGAGAGATTTATTCTGTTGATGGCCGACCACATCTTCGAGGAAGCCACCCTCAGGGAACTGCTGGAGGAGCCGGCCGGGGATGCCGAGCTCGTTTTGGCCGTGGACTTCAAGATAGGTGAAAATAAATTTATCGATGTGAATGATGTGACCAAGGTGCGGGTTAAAGAGCGGTCGATTGTAGATATCGGAAAGAACCTCACTGAGTACAATGCTTACGATACCGGGATGTTTCTCTGTTCACCTGCCTTCTTTCAGGCTATCGAAGAGAGTTCCCGGAAGGGCGACTCTTCCCTTTCGGGGGGTGTGAGAGCTCTGGCCGGAAAAGGAAAAGCGGCCGTGTTCAATATAAAAGGGCATTACTGGATGGACGTCGATACGCCGCAGGACATAAGAAATGCCAAAAAAATGCTGTTGCGGACCTTAACCAAGGTTAACGACGGTTGGGTTTCTCGAAAAATCAACCGTAAATTCTCAACCCGCCTTTTTACACCGCTGATCCTTAAGCTTTACGCTAAGATTAGCCCGAATATCGTCTCGGTGTTGAGTGCTGCTGTAGGAGTTTTGGCCGGCCTTTTCTTCTTCTTTCAAAAAGCCGTACCTGGGGGAATCCTGGTCCAATTGGCCAGCATACTGGACGGCTGCGATGGGGAAATCGCCCGGTTGAAAAAAATGTCATCCCCTTTTGGGAACTTTTTCGATGCCCTGCTGGATCGCTACACCGATAGCATTATCCTTTTCGGCATGTTCTACTATTCTTTGTCTTCAGGGAATATCGCCCGGCTTCTGGGGGGACTCACCCTGCCGTTCGTTCTACTGGTTTCCAATTTGGCTATAACGGGGAATCTGATGGTGAGTTATACTTCGGCCAAATCCCTGGCAGATTTCGGGTATCGATACCGGGGAAGGTGGCTAGCTGCAGGAAGAGGCCGGGATCTGAGGTTGTTCTTACTTTTTATAGGCGGTCTTACGGCTTCGCTTCATCCGGTCAGTGTGTTGGCCGCCCTGACGATTGTGGCCCTCATATCCAACGCTATCGTGGTGAAGCGGGTTTTCCTATCCCGGAGCTATTCATTCAAGAAAGACCGGCTGATAAAGAGCAGAATCAGCGCGGTTATTTTCGATTTCGACGGAACGCTGGCCGACACCATGACCTTCCTGACCGGAGTGGCTGCCCGCCTGCTGGCCGACAATTACGATGTCTCCGAGCAGGAGGCCAGGAGAAGATATCTGGAGACTTCCGGACTGGACTTTGCCAGCCAGATGGAATTGATGTTTCCGAATCATCCAAAGAACCGGCGGGTGATTGCCGCTTTCGAAAAAAGGAAACATGAAGGCGTGCTGGACCATCCTCTTTTTCCTGAAGTGATTCCCGCCCTTACGTTTTTCCAGGACAAGAAGATTTCCCGTTTTATTTGCAGCAGTACCCCGCAGGAGATCCTCGATGAATACTGGCAATCAAATAACATCGACAGTCGGGCTGCCGGATTGGTCGAAGGCTATTTTGGGCTTAAACAGGATTTAAACAAGAGCAGGCAAATCGATGTTATCCTTGACCGTTATGCCCTGCGGTCCGAAGAGGTGCTTTTTGTAGGCGATTCTTTAAAGGACGGTGAGGTTGCCCGAAGTAAAAATATTGAATTTGTAGGGCTTACCAGGATTTTTAGCGAAGACCAATTTAGCCGGAGGGGCTTTTTATGTGCCCAAGACTTGGCTGCACTCACCCGCCTGTGGGATCAATCGGAGCGATATCTCGACAGGCTTGAGATAATCAAAAGCTAAAGCACAGACCACATATCTTTAAGGAGTACTTCTAAGACTATATTTCTCGGCACGAAGCAGTCAAGCGAAGCTTGAGCCACGCTGTGGTTTTAATCATCAGTAAGATCTTACATGCCTGACACATACAGAAGATTATTATGCCTACAAATCTAGCCATAGATGACAATCTGATTGTAGAGGCACAGAAGATTAGGAAAACATAAAACGAAGAAAGAAACTGTCAATTAGAAACCTCAGAAGTTCCTAAGGAATCCTATCCGCTTCTATATCGATTTTTCTGGGATTCATCCTGGAGTATTCTCCTCATCCAGCATTCAGCTCGTCAAATTGCCCTGTAGTTAACCGCCCACGCCTGGTTAGCCAATATCCTGTTGAATTTTCTGAATAAGTTGTTTTACTTGAGGCAAACGTTTTTTGATCGTGGTCCAGACCAGCTGGTAGTCTACTCCAAAATAGGCGTGAATAAGTCTATTTCTCATACCCGCCATTTCCTTCCATATGTACTTGAGGATAACGTCGCCGTATTTCTTGCGGAATCTGTTTTGTTGCTTCACCTATGATTTCAAATTTCCTGATAACCGCACTTGCAGTTTTGTCATCCGCCTGAAAAGACTTCAAACTCATCCCTTTCACAAACACCTCAATACTGTTAATCGCCGCTATAATATCGTTGATATAAAGCCCGTAATCTCTCATACTATAACGGCCTCTTTCAACACAGTATCCCTCAATTCCGGCTTTAAAGCCCGTTTCGGCACCACATCTACCCGCTGTCGAAGTTCCTCTTCTAAAAATTGTGCCAATCCAATGAGGTCAAAAAGATCTGCATCTTCTTTAAAATCCACCAGGATATCGATATCGCTGCTTACAATTTGCTCTCCTCGAATATAAGATCCAAACAGCTCAATACTTTTTACTTTATATCGTTGTTCAATCATGGGCTTCAATGCTCTCAATCGCGCCAGAATATTTGCCATATTTAGCTTTGGCATGAATAATTCTCCTCAGTTCGAAAAAAATTGCTGACCTTGGGTGCATTAGAGGCAGTTTTGCCCACTCCTTACGATGGTTATACTTCCTTATATGATAAATGATAGTAAAACTTATATCAACAGATAGTCAGGAAGTCAAAAGAACGAGCGGAATTTTCGGCGGGAGTAGAAACGGATATGGTAAATCAATCTGAAAAAGCAAAAAATACTGGTGAAGCGGGTATCCCTATCCTGGAGCGTTACGCCCTGTGGCCCGAAGAGGGGCTTTTTATGTGCCCAAGACTTGGCTGCACTCACCCGCCTGTGGGATCAATCGGAGCGATATCTCGACAGGCTTGAGATAATCAAAAGCTAAAGCACAGACGTATATAATGTCTAACGGCGCAATTGGCGGTAGAAGCCGAATAGGAAGCGGATGTCCCGGCGCCGGATGTGCGCCTGGCCGTAGACGACGGCCAGGCAGAGGGTAAGCAGGCGGGCAAAACGCCGTTCCAGACCGGGCAGTTTCTTCCGGGCGTTTTGGGTCCAGGCAACCCAGCCGCCCTCTTCCGGCGGGAGCTGTCCTTTTAGCGCGCGGGAGCGAACGATCCTCCGCATGATCCGGAGTGCCGCGGCCCGATCGCGTCTGTAAAGCGGAACAAAAATGACGGCGAGGCGGATCAGCAAAGCAAGAGCCGGGAACAGGAGCAGTAATAGAAGCAGCGCAGGCTGTAGCTGGTGCTTTTTCTGAACCTGCTCCCTCAGGTTTTGGGTGGGGCGTCTGCCCAGAATGGCTGAAAGCTGCCGCATGGTGCGGCGGTCGTGCTGCAGGGAGTAAGGGTAGAACCATAGACCATCGAGCTCATCGTAGTAGGTCGGATTCAGCGCCGAGGTTGCCTCCCATACCTGCCAGCCTTTCCCTTCGATCCAGATTTCGGGCCAGGCATGGGCCGACAGCCCGCTGATCGTTGTCGGCCCCGAGCCGGAGGGTAGATAATGGAGAAAACCGGTGACATAGCGAGCGGGCACTCCGTTTAAACGGGCCAGGAGGACCATGGCCGAGGCAAAGTGGACGCAATAGCCGGAACCATTGGAAAAGAGAAAATTATCTACAAAGTCATCGGCAGGTTTCGGGGAGGAAACTCTGAGTGTGTAGACATAATTGGCTGCCAGGTAGTATTGGATGTTACCCAGCAGCTTGACTGGGTCGGCCGCTGCCAGTACTGCTGCCAACTCTTTGATCCGCCGGGGAAGTGATTCCGGGACCTGCAGATAGCGGGCCATCTGTTCCGAATCGAGTCCTGGGCGCGGACTTACCGGTCTGGATCGTTCCAGGTAAATCTCTTTTCCGAAGCGCCAGGGCACGCTCAGGCTTAAGGAAGACTGCTCATTGCCCTGGACCAGCGTGGTCAGGTCCGCTTCCTCCAGCGCGATCCGGGCCGTGTCCAGGGTGTGAGGCAGCAGATAGTAGTACTCCAACAGGAGCCTGATCCTCAGGTCAGGAGTAAAGGAAGCGGCCGGAGCGAACTCGATCCGACCGGCCGTTCTCTCCTCTTGTGCCGCGCTCCCGTCTTGTGCTGCCGTAGAGCGCCAGGCTTTTCCGTCGTAGAAGTCAAACACCTGGGTCTTTAGGTAGAGAGGGCCGTCCCCTTTTCCCTCGACCTCAAAGATCGGAGATCCGGAGAGGACCGGTGTACCACCCAGCCTCTTCTCGTTGAAGGCAAAGCCGAAACCCGGTACGCCGTAAAGCAGGGGGAAGCGCGGAAAAACCGTTACCACCGCACTGCGCAGGCCCGGATGCAGATGTCGATCCACGACCGGGCTGCCTCCGATACCGGCCAACCGGGATACGGGAAAGGCTAGAGCGGCAACCAGCACTGTAAGAAGCAGGCCGCCGGCGAGACTACGGAAGCGAACCTTCCGCTCTGTCCGGCTTAAGGAAAGGTAGGCTACGAACGCCAGGAGCAAGGAGGAGAGGATGAGGAACGGGAGGGGAAGCTGATAAACAATGGCCGGCAGGCCGGCAGAGAAGATTGCCAGGATGAGCAGGCTCTGGATAATATTGCCCGAGAATAAATTGACCGCAGAGGCGAGAAAGGCGGCCAGAAGAACGAGAAGGTTTGATACGACTCCCTTTTGAGCGCCTTCTCGGACAGCCTCGAACCAGATCCTGTAAGCCGAGAAGGGGGTAATAAGCATTCCGGCCAGGATAAGGGCGGCGAAAAGCAGGCTTACAAGAGGCGACACAAAGCGCATGATTTTCTTGAGCCGCCCCCTGCTTTTCTGCAGGAGCAGCCGGCAGCTGAGCTTTGTCCAGCCCAGGCCGAGAATGAAAAGCAGGGGGAGCTCGGCGCGAAGCAAAAGCCAAAAGGCAACCGGTACCAGGCTGTAGACAAGGTAAGCAAGAACAATTCTAAGCACGAGCAGCTCCCAGGTCTTCCACGAGTGTGTCCGCACTATCGACAACGATTATCCGGGCACCCCGGTCACGCAGCCTGTTAAAATATTCCAGGGTACGCCGGTCTTCTCCAAGGCCGCTGCGGTTAAAAACCACTGCCACCTCATTGTCCCCGCTCAGAGATTCTTCGATAAGGGCAAAGAGGCCGGCATCGATGAGATAGGTAATGAACAGGGCCGAGCCGGTATTACACTTAAGCCTTCGATCTGCTCTGTAGAGATCGGCCAGGCCTCGGTCGCTGTCCTTAAACATGAGCTGGATGGTGGAGTGGTAGAACTCGTCGAACTGAGCGCTGTTATCTCCGATAAATTGGTACACCCTTCGACCCGGGGCACGGATCTCAATCCGGATACCCTTCTCGAGAAGGAACCGGGCCAGGGCCACCAGGATTTCTACGGAAGTGTCTTCGATCTCCAGCGCTTCCACGCCGCTGTGCTTTGCCCGGCGCAGGTCGAGATATATGCTTAAGCCCGGTTCTGTTGTTGTTTCGTAACTTTTAAGAAAGGGGCTCCCGGTGGTGGCGAACTTCTTCCAGTCCAGATGACGCAGGGATTCTCCATCGCGGTACGGTCGTAACATGGCGAATAGAGAGGTATCCGGGACGGCCCCCTGATAGGTCCCGAAGGCTTTCTGCGAACCCCCTTCGATGACCGCGGGAAAATGCTTGAGATAGAGGATCCTGGGATAGACATAAAAAGTGCGGTGATAGACAGAGCGGCGCACTCGAAACAGGCGGAGAAAATCTTCCAAAGCGATCTCCGCCAACCCCACCGTGTAAATCCCGCGATACGGGCATTGGATCCGATACCGCTTCTCCACTTCGGCGCCTCCGGCCAGGTAAGTTGAGAAATCAGACATGATACGTTCCATGAAGGGATTAAGCCGCTTGAAGCGGACCTGGACATAAGGAGCGGGTAGAAAGGATTCATTGACCAGGAGAAGCCTGTAGCTTACGGTCTCTCCTTTTACCGGATGTTCGCTGCTGAACTCCTGGTGGTAGCGTACGCCGCTCTGGACAATGAGCAGGTGAAGCAGGGAGACGATGGGAAAGAAGAGCAGAAAATAGTAGAGAAAGACAAAAAAGGAATCCACATAGCTTCTGGCCAGATAAACGATAAACAGGATAAAGAGGTAGAGGCAGAGAGCCCTGAAACGGACCTGGAAAGGAGCTTTAATGCCCATTCAAACCGCTGGGAACTGGTATTTTCCCCAGGATTCGCTGGATAAGCTCGTGCGCATGCATGTTCTCCATCCTGGCCTCTGTAGAGAGGATTAGCCGGTGGGCCAGTACGCTGTCTGCGACCTCCATTATATCTTCGGGGATCACAAAATCCCGGTCGTTCAGTAAGGCCAGGGCCTGGGAAGCGAGCAGGAGATGCTGCGAAGCCCTGGGACTGGTACCCAGCTTGAAGTACCTGTTGCTCCGGGTCTCGGTACTGATGGCCACAATGTAGCGTTTGGTTTCTCCGGAGGCGTGGATGCGGCGCACCTTTTTCCGGATGGCCACGATCTCGGCAGCGTCACTGACCGCTGTCAGTTTATCCAGAGGGTTTTCTTCCTGGAACCTCTCGAGGATATTAACTTCTTCCTTTTCATCGGGATATCCCAGGCTGAAGGAGAGTCCGAAGCGGTCCAGTTCGCCCTCCGGGAGCGGAAAGGTGCCGACAAAAACCTCCGGATTCTGGGTCGCCACAACAAAGAAAAGCCCGGGCAGCGGGTAACTTTTCCCGTCCACGGTCACCGATCCCTCCTGCATCGCTTCCAGCAGGCTGGATTGGGTGCGGGGAGAGGTGCGGTTGATCTCGTCGGCCAGGACAAACTGGTGCATGATCGCCCCTGCCCGGTAGAGGAAGCTCCGTTTCTCCGGGCTCCAGACAGTCATGCCCACGATGTCTCCGGGCATGAGATCGGGGGTAAACTGGATCCGGCCGAAATCGAGCCCCACACTTGCCGCCAGGGCCCTGGCCAGGGTGGTCTTGCCCACGCCGGGCACATCCTCGATCAGGACGTGTAGGCCGGAGCAGAGACCGAGCAGCAGAATGCGTACCTGGCGCTCCTTGCCTACAAATACCCGGGAAATGTTCTCCTCGATTCTTCTGATCGTTCCTGTATGATGAATCGCCATGCTATCTTCAAAGATAGCAGGAGAAGCGATGAAATCATAGCCGTACCTGGCTGGCGAATGTGACTGGCGAAGGCATTCGCCTCGGTTAAGAAGCGAATATAAAGATCGAGGCTTGTATTGTGCCCTGCTGCGCAGGGCGCGCATATCCCAGGTAGGCTCGGCCGCCTCCAACCGCTCCCGGGAAGGATCATTGCTCAAAGCCTGAATCTTCTAACCAATGATGTCTTCCGGAGCCAGAACAGGGACCGTAAAGCACCCCCTGGCGAAGGGGGGTTTTGTCAGGTCATGGAGCCGGCTAGTTCTGGGTCAAATATAGGTGGGAGCGCTTAGGTTTGCCCACAATCGGCTTCCGGCGGATCTTTAATGATCTGCCGAGCTTCATGTGGATAAACCATGAAGGAGCGAGGCTTATTGACAAGAGCATGAAAGGCAATTAGTTTAGATGAAGGGTATCACCAGTAGGGGTGGGGAATATTATTACACTGGACATTGATGCTTCAACAGTTTGACACATATATATCAGCACTGGTTCTAGAGGAAGCCAGGGGGGGGAGACCCCTCCGCAGCAGAGAAACGCTTAGATGCTCTTGCTGAAATGCCAGTTTTAAAAGTGAGTGATGAGGCCGGCAATCTTGCCGAGATATTGGTAAATAGTGGGACAATTCCACAAGAACACTCTGAAGATGCATTACATATTGCTTTAGTCACCGTCAACGGCATAGATATGAGTGCCCTGTTATATGCTATGATAGCTTAAAAGCTTGTTATTTTAACAAGAAATATTAAAGTCCATCGCCCATACCTATTATACTGAATTTTACCACTAAAATTTAGGTTGCGGATGTAATCTGCGATGGGTTCACCTGATGAACTTTTAGGAGAATAACTATGAAAAAAAATCCTATTGTTGAAGAAATAAGAAAAATTCGCCAGGCCCACGCAGCTAAATTTAAATATGATTTAAAAGCTATTTGTGCTGACCTGAAAAAGAAAGAAAAAGACTGTGGTCATCCGGTGGTATCATTCCATCCAAAGCTTCACCTAAAAACAACCGGAAGCTAACAAGACGCTCCACCTGGCCCTCAAAGGCTACGCCATTTCGGGCATGTGAGCTTGTTCGTTATGCGCATAAATAAAGGAGAGGAAAACAAATGCCTGTAATATCGATGTATTTCTTCGATAATAAACAACATAAACTGTCACATATCCATGTGAAGTATCAGGATCAGGAGGCAGTATTTTCACTTCCGGAAGGAGAACTCATTGAAGGACAATTAAAACCCAACAAATTGAAGCTCGTTCAAGCCTGGATCGAAATTCATTAAGAAGAATTGATGGCGGATTGGGAGCTTGCAATCAACGGTCAAGAAATATTCAAAATTGATCCGCTCAAGTGAGGTGTTTTATGAATCCAAGAGTTAAAGAAGCAACTCCAGGTCAAAATTATACAGTCCATCTTATATTTGATAATGGAGAAGAAGGTGTTTTTGATGTAAAACCATCTATGGGTACTATTCAATGGAAAAACGGTCAAGATTTCTGCCCGGACACCTTGCATATTGAGAGCAAACGCTTAACACACATATAAGGCCCCCCCCAGGTCAAGAGACAAAGGTCCCCCTGACAACAGAATAGTTGCCTCTTGATAACTGGCCCCTTAGAAAAGCGGATACGCGCACCTGGCTTTCGTTCAAAGATATGGGTTGCGTAAACGCCGTCCGCACCAAACACATATTGAGGGTCGCAGGGCGCCCTGGAACATTATCAGTGCCCGCATTGCCGTTCCAATCAAAGGTGGAGGTCAGTCAGAGTATCAGACTGCCTGAAGTTTTTTCGGTGAATCGGCGCGGAGCAGACCGCGTATCTAATTCCACAGATAGTCAGCGGGTAAATCGGGACCAGGGTGCACGTCCATTCAAAGCACGGGACTTCGGGAATACCGGCCACGGAGCATTCGGCAGTCGAGGCTGCAAGGTAAAGACACCATTTCAGTGATGCTCCGAGAACACAAAGCTCCACCCGTAATCATTCCAGTTATACGATAAAGCTCATGCACCCCGTCCCATCTGTCTATCTATTCAGATCCGTTCGGATCAAAGGGCTCCTTTCGTTTCAGTATGGTGTAGACACTTCGCCCGATCTTCTGGGCGATGAGGGAAAGGGCCTTTGCCTTACCGTATTTTCAAGATCAGCTTCTCATGATACCGCTGGGCGGCTTCGTTGCCTCGGAGAATGCCCATTTCAGATGCACATTACCTTTTCAAGTTGTTCCTCGAGGCGCTCTTCTTGCCCGCCGATTCCCGCCGGCACTTCACCAGGCGTTAAAAAGGAGATGAAGTTCCCCACCTGGGCTAAGCGAGCGATGTCGTGGAACTTAACAGAGAATCACCAGGGCGAGAATCTCTCCCACTCCGGGTATGGTGCGCAACAGGTGCAGAGTGATCGCATCATGCTGCCTGGCCTGCCTGAGTATCTCAAGCTCCACATTCCTGATGAGCGTGTCATAGGTATCGATTT
>CAZERV010000088.1:0-12029 GCA_964514815.1 uncultured Spirochaetaceae bacterium
CTTTTAAGGCGTGGGTCAAAGGTTCGAATCCTTTGCGGCTCAATAGTTACCGAGGTGCAGATTCAAGCCTCTTTTTTTTCGGCTTCACAGTAAGAAAGAACATACCGGCCAGGATCAGGATGACTCCAAGCCATTGGAGATAAGAAAGCTCTTCCTGAAAACAGATCACTCCGCCTAAAACCGGGACCAGGATGTAATTGGCCGAAAAAGCGGGGATGATCCGGATGGCCGTATCTCTCTTATAGGCAAACTGTAGCACGGCCATGGAAACTATTGAAAGCAGTACCCATATCAGGGCATAGGGATTGGCCAGTATTTCTCCGATTCTGGAAGATTCTCCTACCAGGGAGCCGGCTCTCCCGATCTCGGAAGTGGAGATCTTCTGAAAAAGGGGCACGAATCCTCCCACGGCCCCGGCAAAGCCGCCGATCAAGATACCGATGATGCTTATTTTTTTTCGGGCCGTAATCAAGGAGAGGATATATAATAGAGAAACAATAGCCAGAAAAATGTAGAGGATATTTAGCAGGATTTGAGCTGGTTCGGATTCCCTGGCAAAAGCGCCGATCAGAGCTGCCCCTGCCAGGACGATAATGATTCCCAGCACCTCCCTTTTCCCGATCTTTTCCTTCATGACCAGGGCGGAAAAAAGCGCCAAGGAGGCCAGCCCGGAACCGGCCATGGCCCCCACCAGCGACACATTTCCGACGGACACCGCATAAAGAACGATAAAAATCGAGACAGAGGTGGCCAGGGTAGCAATAATCCAGATTGCCAGACCCTTGACCCTGCTTTTAGGCAGCATACTCAGCCCTATTTTCTGGCCGGCCTGGGCGATGTTCAGGATTGAATAACCGATAAATGCTAAAAGAATGGATATCAAAGCCATAATAAGTTACGTATCTTATTCTACTCCTCGAAATCAGGCAAGGTTCCTTTTCAAGGGGATATTGACAAGATACCTAAAAAAGCCTATATTCCAGCGCATGAGTTCGAAGCAGCAGTCATGTTTCGGTTCGATCGTGTCTCCTTCGTCTAGTGGTTAGGACACCGGGTTTTCATCCCGGCAGCAGGGGTTCGACTCCCCTAGGAGATGGCGGCTGGGAATTTTTCAATTCCCAGCTTTTTTTAACTCGAGAAAGAGAATAATAATCTTAGGGGGAAGCTGTGAGCAAAAAAGCAAGAATCATTGTCATCTCTTTGGTTTTATTAGTCCTTGGCATCACGGGCGCCTCGGCCGGAGATGGTCTGCGCCTGGGATTGGAGTTCGGCAATCCGCTTGCCGTGATCATTATCCGGCCGGATCCTCTTGATTTTAAAGTCGGTTACAATTTCGACCAAAATAATCCCAACATTTTCTTGAGCGCTGACCTGCGCATCATCAGCGGTTACCGGCTTATAGATTTTCTGCACATGTTTTTGGGGTTGGGTGCCTATACGGATATATATTTGGATGGGCGGGACAATGCGATTACTTTAGGAGCCCGGATTCCCTTCGGGCTTCAGGCTTTCCTGTTTGATAGAATCCTGGAATTGTTCGTGGAGCTGGCGCCGACGATCAGCTTCTTCCCGGCCCTCCAGTTCAATAACGTGCAAGGCTGGCACGGCTATGCCGGGTTCACTTTCCAGGTGCCGAAGTTTTAGCGCCGGTATCATAAACGAAGACTGCGCAGCAGGTTAAGATTTTTAATATCTTCTTCTAAACCGGGGCCTTTGGGGGTTTCGAGCGACATGGGAATATTCTTCAAGCGAGGATCGCTGACCATCAGCTCAAATCCTTTGAGGCCGATCTTCCCCTGACCTATATGTTCGTGTCGGTCAATATGGGAGCCGAGCTCACCCTTGGAATCATTTAGATGAATCACTTTCAGACTCGAAAGACCCAGCTTCTCCTCAAACTCAGCCCAGGTACTATGGTATGATTCGGGCTCCCGTAAGTCATACCCGGCCGAAAAAATGTGGCAGGTGTCGAGGCAGATGCCGGCCGGGTAACCATCGGCTTTTAGCTCGCCCATGATTTCCCGCAGTTCCTCAAAACGGCTGCCCAGAACGCTTCCCTGGCCGGACATGGTTTCTAAGAGAATTTCAACTTCAGCAGTATCGCTTTGATCATAAGCGGCCTCGAGGCCACGGATGATGCGCCTGATTCCGTTTGCTTTATCATCCTCTTTGGAGAAACCGGGGTGCAGTATTAACAGCTTGAGGCCCAGGATGCGGCAGCGGTCCAACTCGACTGCCAGGCTGCTCACGGATTTGAAAAAAAGCTCCTCATCCGGAGAGGCCAGGTTTATCAAATAGGAAGCGTGTACAAAGACGGAATAGAATTCTGATTTCAGGGAATGAAATATTTCCACCTCTTGATGTTTCAAAGGCGGGCAGGCCCAGCGGGTTTGATTTTTTGTAAAAATCTGAACGGCATGGCAGCCGGCGGACCGGCCTCTTTCCAGGGCCTTATGGATTCCGCCGGCAATCGACATATGGGCACCAAGATTCAAGAAAGGCTCTCCTTTCGGCCCGAAATAAGCTTCCTTGCCAAATATAGATTCTTAGTCTATAGTAGTCGCACATGAATCAACCTCTATCTTCGGTCTCACTGCAAGGATATAGGATCCATTTAGTAGGAATCAAGGGCACCGGAATGACTGCCCTGGCCGAGATCCTTTCAGCCAGGGGTGCGTCCTTATCCGGTTCGGACAGTTCGGAAACCTTTTATACGGATCGAATATTGAGGAAGATTGGAATCCCATATAAGGAGAATTTTTCAGCCGCCCACATCGAGGCCGATCTCGAGCTGGTCATTCATTCCGCTGCCTACCTGCGGGAGGAAAACCCCGAGCTTCTTGCGGCTAAGGAGGCCGGAATTCCGGTTATCTCATATCCGGAGGCTTTGGGCTTTCTCTCTGAGAGCGTCGATTCGAGCGGAATCGCCGGGACCCATGGAAAAACCACCACTTCGGCAATGGCAGGCATGCTGTTAAAGTATCTTGACCTTCCTGCTACCGTGTTGGCCGGTTCGCTGGTGCCGGACTTCGGCGGATGCTCCTCGTTAATCCTGGGAAACCGTTATTTTATAGCGGAAACCTGCGAATACCGCCGGCATTTTCTTAAATTCAATCCGGACCGGATAATCATGACCGGTGTCGAGCCCGAGCACCTGGACTATTACCGGGATTTTGATGACATTTTAGAGGCATTTGAAGCTTACTGCTCGCGCCTGCCGCAAGGAGGCATCCTCATCTATAACAGCGATGATTCCGGAAGCACTGAGGTGGCCGGACGCCTGGAAAAAAAGTGTGCCGATTTAACCTTCATTCCTTACGGCTGCCGGGCCGGCGGCTCCTTTAAAATAAACAGCGTGGAAACAGGAAGCGGAAAAACCACTTTTAAGCTTGAAGGCTTCCCGGGCGAGTTCTGCCTGAAGATTCCCGGAAGACATTCGGCCTTTAATGCCGCTGCAGCCATCGCCCTGGTTATCAATCTTCTAGAAAAAGAGAAAGGAAAAATCGAAACAACAGATCTGGAACGGATGAGAGAAGGTCTTATAGCTTTCAGGGGAAGCAAACGCAGGAGTGAAGTTATCGGAGAAGCTATCGGCATCATCTTTATGGATGATTATGGGCACCATCCCACGGAGATTTTGACGACTCTTGAGGGGTATAAGGCTTTCTATCCGGGAAGAAGGCTCATCGTGGATTTTATGCCCCATACCTATTCCAGGACATGTGCCCTGCTTGAAGATTTTGCCAGCTGTTTTGCTCCGGCGGACAAGGTGATTCTGCACCGGATCTATTCCTCCGCCCGGGAGAATAAAGATCACGGCATATCCGGAAAAACCCTGTTCCTGGAGGTTTCTAAAAACCACCCATCCGTCCGCTATTTCGAAAATCCTCAAGATAGCCTGGCCTACCTTGAGGGAAGCCTGAAGTCGGGAGATATTTTTTTAACCATGGGCGCAGGAGATAACTGGAAACTGGGGGAGCATCTCTTCCGGCGCTTTAAAGAGGCGGAAAGATGAAAAGCATGACCGGATATGGCTTCGGGGAATATCAGGATGAAAAGCTTCAAGTATCGTTGACCTTGAAATCCTATAATAACAGGTTTCAGGATATTTTAGTGTACCTGCCCCCTCATTTGAGCCGGCTTGAACCGAAGTTCAGAGAATTTCTATCGGCTCGGATTCAAAGGGGAAGGGTAGAGCTCTATGTGAAGATTATCGAGTTTGAGGAAAATCCCCTTGTAATCCCGGATAAAAATTTGGCTCTCAGCTATATCAAGGCGCTTCAGGAGTTATCAGAAGCTGCCGGAATCAGGGAAAAGGTGAGACTTTCACACCTGCTCAGAGTGGAAGGAATTCTGAAGATAGAAAAGAAACAGGACCTGGAGAGATTCTGGCGAATAATAAAGGGCCTTTTGGATTCCACCTTTCAGGACTATGAAGAGATGCGGGTCAAGGAGGGGAGGGCAACCGGGGACGATATCCGGAAACTACTGACTGAAATAGAAGCCCGGGTTGATGAAATTTCAAGCCTTTCCTCTCTGATTGAAGCCAAAATAAAAGAGGACCTTAGAGAGCGATTTTATGACCTGCTGGGAAATGATATCGATGAAACCAGGATATTCGCCGAAACGGCAGTCATGCTGGTGAAACACGATATCAATGAAGAGGTGGTGCGAATCCGCTCGCATATAAAAATATTCTCGGAAGTTATGGAAGGAAAAAAAGCGGTTGGGAAAAAACTGGATTTCATCTGCCAGGAAATCAATCGGGAAGTGAATACGATAGGTTCGAAAGGATTGCTTTTCGAGGTAAATAACGCGGTCGTCTCATTGAAAGATTCGCTTGAAAAAATCAGGGAGCAGTTGAGAAATGTCGAGTAATCTTAAGGTCGCTGTATCCGGGAAAAGCGGGTGTGGAAACACCACTGTTTCCAGATTATTGGCTGAACGTCTGGGTATTCGGCTGATAAATTATACTTTTCATGACATGGCCGAAGAAAAGGGAATTGCTTTTGACCGTTTGCATCTTCTGGCCGAAGAGGATTCCCAGTATGATTTATTTCTTGACCGGAAACAGGTTGAGCTGGCCTCCCGCGGAAGCTGCGTGCTCGGTTCTCGCCTGGCCATCCGGCTTTTGAAAGATGCGGATTTGAAGGTGTATTTATCCGCCTCCCCGGAGGTGAGGGCCCGCAGAATTGCCGAGAGGGAAGGCCTGGAGTTTAGACCGGCCTTAAAAAGTATGGAAAGGAGGGACCAGAGCGACCGCCGGCGTTACCTCGCGCTCTACGGGATCGATACTGATATTTTCGATTTTTCCGATCTGGTTGTAAATACTGAAATCGGCGATCAGTTTTATGTGGTCGATGAAATAATGAAACGATTGGAAGAAAAGCAGAAAATAAAATAGGCGCTTTACTAAAAGCTTTATTAGCATTATATATATTCTATATTCGTATAATCAGGAAAATCTAAACATATATTAGGAGATCTATTAGTGATTATTCCTTTGCATTTATTAATCGGGAACAGCGATAATAACTATACACTGACCCAGGCAGTGATTAAACGGGCAACTCAAATCCATCTGGCAGGGGATGAGGAACTGGAAGAAAATAAAGGCAAGGTTGTATCTACAGCCATTAAACAAATTCTTACAAAGAAGGTAAGGTATCGCCTGGAAAGTTGATTCGATTGAACCGGTACCCATTATTATCATCTTCGGTCCCACCGCAGTGGGGAAAACGGATTTGCTATTAAATCTTGTTGATGCCGATATTGAGGTCATCATTGCTGATTCAATGCAGGTCTACCGCTACATGGATATCGGCACGGCCAAGCCTCCTCCTGAGGTCCTGAGTCTTTTGCCTCATCATTTAATCAATATAGTAGATCCGGATGCCCAGTTTAATGCCGGGGAGTTTGTCCGCCGGGCAGGTGAGATTATCAAGGAGATTTATCAGAGAAATAGAATTCCGGTTCTGGCCGGTGGGACTGCATTTTATTTGCGGAACTTCATTTATGGGCTTCCTCTTTCCCCGGCTGCGGATTCCAGAATCAAGAGCCGGTTAAGAGAGAGGCTGAAAGAACGCGGCTTACCTTTTCTGGTAGAGGAATTAAGAAAGGTGGATCCCGTATCCGCCGCTGCAATAGGCAATAAAGACAGCTATCGGATAATCAGAGCTTTAGAGGTGTATGGATCCACCGGGAAGCCTCTTTCAGCCTTCAGGAGCCCCGAAGCGCCCAGAAAAAACTACCTTTTTCTCATAATCGGCTTGAAGCGGGACAGGGCAGGGCTTTATGAGAGGATCGAAAAGCGGGTGGACCTCATGTTTGAAAACGGGCTGCGGGAAGAAATTATTAGTCTAATCGAGCAGGGATACACGGCCGATGATCCGGGGATGAAGGGAATCGGGTACCGGGAATTCTTTATCATGCAAAAAGGATGCCTTACCTTAAAGGGTGTAAGGGAGTTAATCAAGAGGAATTCCCGCCGCTACGCTAAACGGCAGATTACCTTTTTCAAATCACTTCCCGGGGTGCAGTGGTTTAATCCTGAAGAAACGGCGGAAATCAAGAAAGTCATCATCGAATTCTTAAGGACTTGACGCCGGCTGCGCTCTTCTGCATAATTAACTGTTTTAGATGTGCAACCGTTGAATTTGAGATATATTCAGAAAGGAGAGGTTTGCGTGCCTTGCGGAAGAAAAAGAAAACGACATAAAATTGCCACCCACAAACGCAAGAAAAAGTTGAGAAAAAATCGGCATAAAAAGAAATAGTTACAATTTTAAGAGCAGCCGGCGGATAATCAAAGTAGGGAAGCTTTGTGAATGTATTTCGAAATATTTTAAGAGCCATAATCTTCCTATTGGCCTGCGCAGGATTGACGGCGGAGAGCTTATGGACTCCGGATTTTCAAGGTTATCTCTCCGGAAATGTTACAATTCAGGAGGGAGATATCGTCTATGTGGAAATAGACGCCGCCTCCACCCTGTCATTTAGCTCTTCCAGCAGTGATTCCAGGAGCATTACCTTAGAGTTTTCAGGCGGCGAGTACGGAGACTTATTCTCCTTCCTGCCGCTGGTGACTACCGGAGAAGACCAGGCTCTAAAAGGAAAAGAGGAATATACTTACACTTCTCTCATCGGTACCAGGATCATTGAAATCGATTCGACCGGAAAAGCCCGCATTCAGGGCAGCCGGGGTATCAGCTTCGGCGGCAAAGAAGAATCCATAACTCTGTCGGGCTGGGCGGATTCTCGGTATCTGGGTCCCCAGAACAAGATCAAATTTTCGCAACTTGCCGATGCCACTCTTCAATTTCGCACCTTTCTCCAGCCCTCGACTGTCATGCTCGCGGATGAGGATATCGAGGAGATCATCCGGACGATCGCGGTCCCTGAAGGTGCTTCATCCCCGCCAGGGGGCGCTCTGGTCCCCACCGGGGAGACTTCATCCCCGCCAGGGGGCGCTCTGGTCCCCACCGGGGAGGCCCCACCCCCAACCGGGGGTACCGCAGGTACCGAAACAGTCACGACCTATCGACTTTCGGAGACCAGGAAAAAAGAGCTTCTACTTCTCTACCTGAACCGCCTGGTAGATTTGATCTTCCGGTAGGAACATATGAAAAATACACCGATTCTTAACAGGATCAACAGCCCGAAAGACTTGAAGAGGCTCCCCCTGGAGGTTCTTCCCGGCCTGGCCCGCGAGATCCGGAACCTGATCATGCAGGTAGTCAGTGAAAACGGCGGGCACCTGGCCTCCAACCTGGGTGTTGTGGAATTGACTCTCGCCCTGCATCGCGTATTTGACTCTCCTGAAGATAAGATTATCTGGGATGTGGGCCACCAGTGTTACACCCACAAGCTCATTACCGGAAGGAGAGACAATTTTCACTCTTTAAGGATGCTGGGAGGCATCAGCGGATTTCCCAAGCACTCCGAAAGCCCTCATGACATAGTGGACACGGGGCACTCATCCACCTCGATTTCGTCCGGTCTGGGCATTCTGATCGGCCAGCAGCTTTCCGGCCGGCAGGGCAAAGTGATCGCAGTTATCGGTGACGGAGCGCTTACCGGCGGCCTGGCTTTGGAGGCATTGAATCATGCCGGCCATCTGGGCAAGGACCTTATTGTAGTACTCAACGACAATAATATGTCCATTGGAGATAATGTCGGGGCGATTTCTTCCCATTTAAGCCGGCTTACTGCCACACGTTTATACCAGAACTTCCGCAAGCGCTTCGACCGGGGAGTTGAGCAGATTCCTTTAATGGGCAGTGAGCTGAATCAGCTTATCTTTCGATTGAAAAAGGGCATGAAAGCGCTTATTTTAAAAGAGAACCTTTTCCCGGACCTGGGTTTTGAGTATATCGGGCCGATTGACGGGCATAACATCCGCCTGCTGAGCCATGTTTTTCGAAATGTCAAGAAATTGGATAAGCCGGTGGTTGTGCATGTCAGTACGGTGAAGGGCAAGGGATATATTCCTGCCGAAGGAAATCCCACTCTTTATCACGGGGTTGCGCCGTTTTCAATCGTTGACGGAAAAATCGAGGTCAAGGGTGTGCTCACCTACACAGAAGTTTTTTCCGGGATTGTTGTAAAACTTGCCAAAGAGGATGATAAGATAGTGGCCATAACCGCGGCTATGGCGGACGGAACGGGTTTAAGACTTTTTCAGACCCTGTACCCGGAGCGTTTTTTCGATGTGGGCATAGCTGAACAGCATGCGGTAACTTTTGCCTCCGGGCTCGCTATCTCGGGCCGGAAGCCGATCGTCGCCGTTTATTCCACCTTCATGCAGCGCGCGGTCGATCAGGTCATCCAGGATGTGGCTTTACCCGGTCTGCCGGTAATCTTTGCGGTGGATCGGGCCGGACTGGTGGGCTCAGATGGCGAGACTCATCACGGTCTGGCCGATATTCCCCTGTTCCGGGCAGTACCGGGATTAACGATCCTGTCGCCGGCAAGCCGAAGAGAGATGGAAATCATGTTCCGCTACGGTTTGATTCTTAAAGGACCGGTCATGATCCGCTATCCCAGGGCGGCTTGCGGACCGGAAATCAAAGAGCTTTCCGCTCCTATTACTCCCGGCAGGGGCGTCTTTGTCCGGAGGAGAGTAGATTATAACCGATCTTCGCCTGACTATGCCCGAACGATGCAGAGTAAAGTTTTGATCTTGAGCCTGGGAGGATTTCTTTCCGAAGCGCTTTCCGCCTCCGACCTCTTAAGGAACATAAAGATAACCGCGGATGTTTACAACTTCAGATTCATCAAACCTATCGATGAGGATTACCTGGTCGAGATTATCACCCGCTATGATCTGGCCTGCATGTGCGAAGAGGGCTTCAGCCAGGGAGGCCTGGGTGAAATGATTGCAGCGACTCTCAACAAGAGGAAGGTAAACACCGGCTTTATTCATTTAGGAATCCCTGATCGCTTCATTTCCCACGGCACCCGGAAAGAGCTTCTCTCCATTTACGGACTGAAAGCACATCATATCGCGGCGGCCGTCGAAGAAGCCCTGGAATCTCCGAGCCGCTTTTCCCTCCATAAGCTGCCCCGCATTAACACCTGAGCATAGATATAGAAGCCGTCGGACACTATTCCTGACAGGCCGGCGAATCGATCATGGCGCCCAAAACAGGAGGATACATGCTATGAACAGGCCTAATATTTGTGTTGTAGGTGCATGCAATCTGGATTTGATCAGCTACGTTCCCCGGCTGCCCACGCTGGGGGAGACCCTGCACGGCACTCGTTTTCATATGGGATTCGGGGGCAAGGGCGCTAACCAGGCGGTAATGGCTGCTAAACTAGGGGGCGAAGTAGTCATGGTGTCGAAGCTGGGTAAGGACATCTTCGGGGAAAACACCTTAAAGAACTTCCAGTCCTGGGGGGTGGATACCAGGCACGTGCACTTTACCGACCAGGCTTTTTCGGGCGTTGCGCCGATCGCAGTTGACCCGGATGGACACAACTCGATCATCATAGTAACCGGTGCCAACGATTTGCTGGCCGAAAAAGAAATCGAAGCGGCCCGGAAGGACATCGCCGCCGCCCGGATCCTGGTCTGCCAGCTTGAAGTTCCCCTGGATATTACCCTGGCTGCCCTGCGTATTGCCCGCCAGGAGGGTGTCAGGACTATTTTCAACCCGGCGCCGGCTAGAGAGAACCTGCCCGATGAAATATTCAAGCTAAGCGATATCTTGTGCCCGAACGAAAGCGAGACAGAGCTTTTGACCGGTCTTCCTGTCGGCACACTGGAGGAATCAGAGGCTGCCGCTCGTGTTTTATTAAAACGAGGTATGGAGGCGGTGATCCTGACCCTGGGAGACCGGGGCAGTCTGCTGGTGAGTGAAAGGGAAACCGTGCATGTGCCCGTTAATCAGGTCGAAGCGCTCGATACTACCGGCGCCGGCGATGCATTCGTGGGCAGCCTGGCCTATTTCCTGGCCGGCGGGAAAGAACTGCCGGAAGCCATAAAGCGGGCCAATCATCTGGCTGCTATCAGTGTGCAGTCATCAGGCACGCAGACCAGCTTTCCGGTGCGAGAAGACTTACCGCCGGAATTGCTGGACTGACCTGATAGAGAGAGATATTGCACTGCCGCAGAAAGGTCAGTTTTGATATCCGCCGCCCTTTCTTTTTCCGTGTTTCTTGACTCTTTCTGCTGATTTTCTTTCCAGATACCCGCTTCTTCTAAAGGCGCCAAGTGGATTGGGATCTATGCCGAGCTCTTCACGGAGCTCTCTAAGCAGAGGCCTGACATCCGTGTTGAAGGCTTCCTTCAGGCATTCTTCAGCATCAATAATTCTGCCCTCTGCTTGGGCTTTAGAGAGAAAATCGCGGTCCACCAGTAAAGCCTTTGCATAAGCCTCCTGAAGGTTCATAACCGACTGGATAGTGGCCTCGATTTTATTCTTCAGATTATGGGATTGATCGATCATATAGGCAATATTCGCCGCGGTTTCAGATGTCTCTTTATCGAGAGAAGCCGCAACCAGCTCATTATAGATGAGAAACAGCTCGTATGGATTGATGGAGCCGACTGTCAGGTCATCGTCGGCAAATTTTTTATTGTTAAAATGAAACCCGCCGAGTTTCCCCTCATCCAACAGTAGAGCAACAATCTGCTCAATATTCGTGCCGAGAGGATGGTGCCCGAGATCGACCAGAACCTGGGCGTTTTCTCCTAATTTACAGGATACCAGATAAGATGTGCCCCAGTCTCCGAGGTCGGTGTGATAAAAAGCGGGCTCAAAAAGCTTATACTCGATAAGCATTCTCATCTTATCCGGAAGGGCTTCATACACTTCGGACAAAGCCTCTTCCATCCTTTTTTTTCTTGCTCTGAAGCTGTCCTGTCCCGGGTAGTTGGTCCCGTCCGCGAACCAGAGGCTTAAAATCTCAGAGCTTGTAATTTGGGCGATATCCAGGCATTCCAGCAGGTGTGCGATGATTTTTTTTCTTATTGTTCGGTCCGGATTACAAATACTTCCGAGCTTGTATTCCTCCTCCTGAAAAGCATTGGGGTTAACGGCCCCTATCTTTAGGCCCAGGCCGGCGGCATACTTCTTTACGGCCTCCCAGTCATCGGACTTGTCCCAGGGGATATGGATGGCTACGGCGGGACAAATCCCGGTATGCTTATGGACCCGGGCGGCGTCTTCTAATTTCTCTTCCAGCGTACGGGCAGCCGAGTCCTGGGTAAAGACCTTGAAGCGCGTCCCCGAATCGGCATAACCCCAGGATGGTGTCTCAATCCTCTGCTCTTTTAATTTTTGCTTAACTTCAGTTATTTTAAGACTCATGCCTGCCTCCCCGGAGAGATTATTTTTAGCTCTTGATATAGAAGTTATAATATCGCCGTAAACTGCGGTCAAGTCTGTGAAAACCGAATTCCCCGGCCAAACTGCCTGGCCACAAAATAAATTATTATTTTTGTTGACATCTGATCACAATTCGGTTGATACATGAGTTTCGGCAAATAATAATACTTGACCAAAAGATATTAGTCTGTTATA
>CAZERV010000089.1:0-11944 GCA_964514815.1 uncultured Spirochaetaceae bacterium
TGGCTCGGCCCTCCATGGCCGCAGCGGCACGTCGGCCTCCATGCCTCCGGCCGCTTTTAATCCCTCCCGCCCGGAGTTGATACAAAAAATGCCTTCTTATATCGGAGATGTAAAAAACCTGGGCCGTGGTGAGGAAGGGATCTCAATCCTGGCCATACCGAACTTACGAGAGGAGCGCTCGAAAGACTGGCACGGCCTCAGCATGCAGGAGGCCCTGAATAAGGTCCGGGAGCATATCCGGGCAGACCTGCTTGAGAAGCCGTCCCCGGCTCATTTTAATTTAGGCAAGCTTTTCTGGAAGGCTTTTTTAAAAGGCAGCTTACAGGGAGGTGTATATGTCATCGACACGCTGATCGCTTTAAAGGACGATCCTGAGCTGCTTAAAAGATTCTTGAACCGTCCCGTATGAACCGGCGCCTATTGATCTTCACTTTTACGCTCATTATTTCCTCTACGAGTTTCGCTCAGTACTGGGAATTAAACCGGATGCTGAGGGATCTCCAGGCAACGCTGGAATGGAATCCGGCCACTGAAATGGGATTTTTAGATATCAGCCAAAACAGGGTTGTTTTCAAAATAGGAGCTCCCTGGCTGCTGGTAAATTATCATTACCTGATTCCGACTTCCGGGATTCTACGCAGGGATGGAGCCCTCCTTTTTCCGGAAAAAACGGTGGAGAGGATTAAGGAAGTTTTAGCAAAAACGAAAAAAGAGAAAGGCCGCTCACCGCGAGTCTCGGTCATATTAATCGATCCGGGCCACGGAGGAAAAGACGCGGGGGCCATAGGGCGCCATACGATAAACGGGAAAAAGATAGAGGTCCTGGAAAAAGATATAGTCTTAGAGGTCGCGCTGGAGCTGTATGATCTGCTTACAGGCAAGTATCCGGATAAGAAAATCCTGCTGACCCGCAGCAATGATGGTTATATCAGGCTGGAAGAAAGGACCGAGCTGGCAAACAACATCTCCATCGGCGCTCAAGAAGCAATCATCTTTGTTTCCATTCACGCCAATGCCTCCTTTAATAAAAAGGCAAAGGGATTCGAGGTATGGTATCTTCCGCCCGATTATCGCCGCGAGCTGATCAATCCGGGGGATTTGGATGAAGATAACAAGGATATCGTTCCGATTCTCAATGTACTGCTTGAAGAAGAGTATATGATCGAAAGTATAACCCTGGCCAGGAGAATTCTGGCCGGTTTTAAGGACAGTGTAGGCAGGATGACTGAAAATCGCGGTTTAAAGGAGGAATCCTGGTTTGTAGTCCGGAACGCCAAAATGCCGTCCGTCCTGGTAGAGCTCGGCTTTGTCACGAATCCGGAGGAAGCCGCATTGCTCATTCGGAAGGACTACTTGCAGAAAATGACTGCAGGAATATATACTGGCATCAACGATTTTGTGTACAGCTTCGAAAATACAAAAGGATTCACGGAGTAGATTTTGAACCGTAAGGAGAATGTACCAGGTATTATATTGATCAGTGCAATACTTACTATCCTCTTGATCTCCCTGCTTAATTTCTTTTACCGGCACAATAATTGGAGGAAAAGAATACTCTTTTTCCCCCAGTTCAGCTCAAAGAAACTTGCCGGTGAAGAGCGTTTGTTGCCGGCCGGAAAATCACTGGAGCGGGATATTCAGCTCCTGGTAGAAGAAATCATCCTGGGCCCCATAGTTCCCACTCACGAAAGGATACTTCCGAAAAACGTGCGGCTTGAATCGTTAATCGCTCGCGACGGGATAGTCTATCTCGATCTCTCAAAGGAACTGATTTTCGCAAACAGGGATATAAATCACGGCCTGGATGAGATGATCCGGGCAGTCGGCAACAGTGTTCTTTTTAATTTTCCGAAGACAAATAAGCTCTTCATTTTTGTGAACGGGCAGGTCCCCGGCGAGGAATATAAAGAGGGAGTGAAATTCTCTCCCCAATCTTTAAGATAATTGTCTTAAAAAAAAATAAAAATCGTTGACAATTGCAATTCCTTACGTATAATTTAATAAGATAACAGGTTATTTGCGAAAGGAGCATTGCATGAAAAAAATGTGCATTTTTATTGGCTTGGTGTTTCTATGCCTGGGCACAGCGGCATTTGCGGATACCAGTGTTTTGATAGATTTTAACCAATTGAAGTCGGATATCGCCTTAGGCGGGGCGGCCGAGCCCAATGAACATGAGGCAACCCTGCTGGATTTCGGTGGTGTTGCCGGCTCGAGTGTCGATGAAGACATAAGAAATCAGATGAAGATCTCCCTGGCCGGCAAAAATTGGGAGGTCCAACTCGCCTCTTCGTCCAGGACCATCGAGAACCAGTCGAAATCTTATACCAGTGCCGCGGTTACGAATGAAAACGCCAAAGACTTCAAGGGCGAGCCTATGGCGGGCCTGAATGTTCTAGGTATCCGGATCCATTTTCCCCTGGCCAATTATAATTCCTATGCTTTGATCAAGCCTCCTTTTGAGATACCCGCCTATTCGGTGAAAACGGAGCTGCGGGGGACTGACCTGGTAGAGGTCGACGATCCCAGGGGGACGAAGTTTGACGGTTCCGGTATTATTAAAAATGTGGGAGTCATAAAGTCTGTTGAGGCAACCGTTTACGGGTCCAATTTCCCCAATGGATTCGGTCTGATCTTGAAAGACCAGTACGGAATAGAGCAGCATATTTTTCTGGATTACCTCGAGTTTGACGGCTGGAAAAATCTGGTCTGGGAGAATCCCAATTATGTCACCGAGGTGCGCAACCGGGAGATTCGTAAGTACCCGCTCTATCCCAAGAGCGAGCCGTTCCGCAAGCTCATCGGCTTCGTCCTTTACCGGGATGCCTTGCAGGAGGGAGGAGATATCATTGTTTACATCAAGGATGTTAAAATCACCTACGATAAGGCCCTTATCTCTGTTGAGAGAGATATCAATGACGAAGTGATCTGGGGAATCATGACTGAAAGGCAGGAAGCTAGAAAAACTGCGGAGCTTAAGAGACTCGGTAATTTGCAGGTCTTGAGGTTCCTGGAAAAACAGAAGATGCATGAGGAAGAAACTCCATAAAGCAGTAAAAGATTTAACAGCAGAAATGGGATTCCTTTCAAAGGAATCCCATTTTTTATATTGCGGCGACCGGTTGTAAAGAAGTACCATCGCTAAAGCTTGTCAAAGTTGATCTTACACCCGGCATAGGCCCTGAAAAGAAAACCGGCTGGTCCCGGGTTTGACAGACCGCTGAGCTCCCCCTGGCCGAAGGTATAGATGCTGCTTTCGAGATTCAGCATAATACCCAAAACGTCCGTGACCTGAAAGTCTACTTCCGTGCCTAAAATAATGGAGCTCAGGGCATGGTCGGCTGCCGTATCGGTAAACTTCTTCGAAAGAGTCTGAAAGGAAAAAGAAAAAAGCAGCCGGTAGGGTATATTCTTCTGAAAAATATCCGTTTTGAAGGAATAATTGGTCAGGCTGTCAATCACTTCGTAACCCGCCTGCTGCTGAGTGAACTTCCTGGTGTTGAGATTGAGGGTACAGATAGCGTTATAAACGTAAAAGCCGAAAGAAATATCATTTCTTTCCTGGATGTAATCGCCGGCTTCGATCAGTCTTCCTCCGATCGTGTTGTCGGCGCGAAAGTAAATAAAAACTTTGCCCGGCCACGCGAGTCTTATACTGGTGGATATTCCCGGGTTGAGGATACTGGTGGCGGAATTGAGGAGTCCAAAAAACGGTCCTATGCCAAGATTTATAAATTGCTCGTCATAATTGAAAAGAGTGTAGGTGACATTGCGCAGTATGGCGTCGTTATAAAAACCGCCTTCCAGTGAAAACTTATCTGAGAGGGTATGGGTAGCGAATATTGAAAGCCCCCAAAAAAGGTCCGTTCCGGAAAAACTCGTGTCTGTTTTCGCTCTGTCTGTTTTAAAGCCGAGGTTTTCCAGTCTGAACAGAACCCCTACTTCAAGCCCAAAAGATTGGCTTAAACCTATTAAAAGGAGGAAGAGAATGGTAAAAATGATTAATTTTCCGGTTCCGGACATCTAAAACTCCGCTTTTATTGTCAGAAAACATTCAAACATATCGTTTACCGTGAAGGGCATGAGTTTCGTGTTCAACCTGATTTCCCAGAGCATTCCCGGGGCTGCAAACATTATATACGGTGAAAGCTTCAGGCGCAATTCATTCCGAGCCGTTCCCGCCATCTCAAGCAGATAGGTAAAATTACCTTCAATTCCGCCGCTTACCGGGTTTAGAGGCGGTCTTCCGAGCTGGATATTCAAGTTTACATCCAAAGCCCGTTCACCTGTTTCCTGTTGGTGGTAATAAACGGGACGCCAGAAAAAAGTGGGAATAATGGATAGAGGCCCCGTTCTGATTCTGGGCTCGAAAAGAAGGTAAAATAGATGGATGCCCAGGGCTTCAGTTAGCGGCGACCAGCGGGGAATCCCTAACTGGGTAAGAAATTCAACTCCCTCTTCGGCGGCATAAAAGAGAAGCCCTCCGCGGTAGTAGCCCACGGTCGAATCGGGCGCCGGGAAAGTCGTGCCTAAAAAAGCCTCTAATTTTACTTTTTCAAAGTTCAAGACCGGCCTGATATCGGCCGAGTAATAACCGGGATCAAAAGTCAGCGGATCGCCGTCTGCGTCTACCATCGAGTCCTGGTATAAATAAAGAGAAAGCAGGAACAGCTCTTTATTCGGGAATAAATCGAGCTGGAAACCGGTGCCGTTGATCGTATGGATGCCGTCAAAAATGATCCCATCCGGAAAATAAAGATAACCGCGGTAGCGGGTAGCTATGGGCACGGTTCCGAAGAAATCCGGGTAAATATCTCCGGAACCTAAAGTGCCCTCTTCGCCTATGAAATAGGTAAAATCCATGGGAAGCTTGAAAACATCTCTAAAAGTTATGCTGGCGGTCTTGAAGGAAAGCAAACTGGTCCCGTCCAGCGAGTCTTCCTCCAAAGTGGTGCTGTTAAAGCCCAGGACAATCCTTCCTCCGAATTTGTATCCCCCATCCACCAGGAGGTCCATCTCGCCCCTGGAGGAAAAACCGAAAATTCCGTTCCGGAGATTGCCCCTGGTGTAAAGCTCCAGAGAAGGAACATTGATATTGGCGCCGAAGATCGGAGCTGCCGGCAGGATAAGAAAGATCAAAAGCCAGCGTTTTATTGCTCTTCTTTTCTCTAGATACTCCATATACAACAGTTTAGCTCTTTTATTTTAAATTTCAAATTGATCTCTACCGGCTGTTATTATATTAACGGCTCAGATCGAAATTCTCTTGAAGACATATCTGGCCAGACTGGTCTTCTCGCCGGTAGACAGGTCCTCAAAGCGGAGGGCGAGAAGCTTCCCCTTTACCAGAATGACCCTTCCGGAAGGAGAAAACTGACGGCTGCTCAGGGTGAACTGGACCTGGGGAATTTTTATTCCGGGTTTTAGAAGGCCTTCGGCTTCGGGAAGATTAAAAATCTCAACAGCCGCTCCTCCGACACTGATATCGAGGATCTTTCCCGAGATGAGGTTAGGGTGGGCGGGCAAGCGAAAATGGAGGCGTAAAAGCTCCTCGGGGTCAGGCTTGACCCTGATATGTTTGCGCTGAGCATTATGGCTTTGAATTTTGGCAAAAATATTTTTCAGCTTTGGGAAGACATCTTCTTCATTATAAGGTTTGAGAAGATAACCCACCACGCCGAGCTCAACCATTTGAATGACGAAATCTTTGTTGGATTGAACGGTATGAATTATGATTTTAATAGCCCTGGTATTATCATCTTCTCTCAATTCCTTAATAAGTTCTATGCCTTTCACCTCTTTGCTGTCGATATCAATAATAGCACCTTCTATTTCGGAATTTTCCTGTAATGTAGAAAGGGCTGCTTGACGATTGGAGACAGGAAGGCCTTTTATGCCGAAGGAGAGTAATACGTAGCAGAGGGATTCACGCACGTTCGATGAAGCTTCGACGACGAGATAAGTCACATCTCCTCCTGAATCATCATCTAGCGTACCCGGTAAGGTTGGTAATGTCAATAAAAGGCAAGATTTCCCTTGACTTTAAAGATCGTCAATATATAAGATTGTAAGTAAGATGAGTGATTATTTAGATCCGAATAATGAAGAGTTTCTGAAGGACTTCCTGGAAGAAGCACGTTCAATGGTTGATATCCTTGAACAGAATATCATCGTTTTAGAGAATAACCCTGACAATCATGATTCGATCGATGAAATATTTCGGGCCGCCCACACTCTAAAGGGCGGGGCAGCCACAGTTGAGATGAAAGAATTGTCGGAGTTCACTCACATTATCGAGGATGTCCTGGATGAGATTAGAAGCGAAAAACTGAAAGTGGCGGAAAATGTTATAGATGTTCTGCTTAAGGCCATTGACGTAACTAAAAGCATGGTGGAGGCCAGGGCTTCCGGCGGCGTCTACGGGGAGGATATTTCCGACATTGAAAACACTCTACACGCTTTTCTTTCTGCCGCTCCGGAGCAGGCGCCCGTTAAGACAGCGGCAAAGGCAGAGGTCAAACAAACTGCGAAAGCTGAAAAAAGTGAAGAATTAAGCGAATATGAGCTATTGGAGCTGCAGGAGGCATCAGAGGGGGAATACCCGATCTACAGGGTTCGGGTTTCCTTTGACAAAGACAATCCCATGAATACCGTCGGTGGTATTCAGGTATTTGCCTTGCTCAACAAATTGGGGAAAGTACTGAAGACTGTGCCCGACTTCGATCAATTGTACGAGGACAATTTTTTTCCGATCGTAGAATATTATATTGCCACCGATCAACCGGAAAAGAAACTGGAATCGCACTGTGGGATACCTGGTGTGACCCTGAAGGCCGAAATAACCAGGATGGCTGAAGAAAGCGAGATCGAGCCGGAGCCGAAAAGGGGCGGACAGGAAATTAAAGAGAAAGCTCCCGGGCAGGAGAAAGGTCCGGGAAAAGAAAGCGAAGAAGGTCTCGAAAAGGGTAAAGGCAAATTGTCTGCAGCTAAAAAGCCGACCACTTATGGGTCTGTCTTGCGCGTCGACAGCCGCAGAATAGACGATCTGCTTAATCTGGTCAGTGAAACGGTGATCATCAAGGCGACTTTTAACCAGTTGAGCAGCCAGTTCGGCGGTATATTACTCGATCTGTACACCGCGGAGGAACGCTATCGGGAGTTGCTTAAACTTTTTTTAGATACGCTGCCTGAATACCTTACGAAACTCAAAGCAGGCGACGGCCTAAATAATATCAAAAAGGACATGCAGGGACGCTTCGATAATCTATTCGAGATATTTGATTCGTTTGAGGGAAATCTTAAAACCAATATTACCCAATTTCGAAACACGGCCCAGATTCTCGGGAGACTGACCGGCGACCTTCAGGAGGGCGTCATGACCATCCGGATGGTCCCGATTTCCCAGCTCTTTTCCCGATTCCCGCGCCTGGTCAGGGATCTTACCAAAACATTAAAAAAAGAAATCAATCTGGTGATAGAGGGAGAAGATACGGAGCTCGATAAATCGGTTATCGAAGATATCCTGGACCCTCTCGTTCACTGTGTTCGCAACTCTATCGATCACGGTATCGAGACATCTGAAGAACGCAAAAAGGCGGGCAAGAGCCGGGAAGGAGAAATAAAATTAAGCGCTCATAATGAAGGCAATATGATAATCATCACCGTTTCCGACGACGGCTGCGGGATTGATGTTGAGTCGATTCGAAAAAAAGCTATTGAGCGCGGCTTGATTCATGCCAGCAAATCTATGACCGATGTGGAGGCTTTCAACCTCATTTTTGAGCCGGGTTTCTCTACTGCCAAAAAGATTACCAATATTTCCGGACGAGGGGTCGGACTTGATGTGGTCAGAAAGCAGGTGGAAAAGTTGAACGGTACTGTAAGCGTATGGTCCGAGTTCGGCAAGGGGTCGAGCTTCACAATCAGGCTGCCCTTGACACTGGCGATCATTCAAGGGTTGCTGGTCCGGATAGGAAAGGAGATCTATACCATACCCATCACCTCGATCATAGAAAGCTTGCGCATCAGGCCGCCAGAGATTAAGATGATCGATCATTATGAGGTTTTCAATTTTCGCGAAGATGTCCTTTCTCTGCTCAGATTGGACCGGCTGTTTAAGATCGAGACTGCGGCCGATAAGACTTATCACTTTGTGGTGATAGTAGGGAGCGGCGAGAAGAAAGTCGGCTTAATGGTTGATTCCCTGATCGGCGAGGAAGATGTGGTAATCAAACCGCTGCGCAACCGCTATACCAACTCCCCTGGCATTGCCGGAGCAACAATTTTAGGAGACGGCACCGTCGCTCTCATCCTGGATGTAAGCCAACTGCTGGAGTTGGGGCTCAAGAGGGAAATGGATGAGCGAAAAAAGAGAGAACTGTCAATTCAATAAGGAAGGAAGGAATGAATGGATGCTGTTGTCGAAACGGATGAAATACAAGAAGAGCCGGCAGAAGCGCAGCTAAAAATTGATTTTAAAATGGTCACTTTCTCTTTAGCCGGGAAAGACTACGGTATCGATATCATGAGCGTGAAGGAAATTTCCAAGGTGACGAAATTTACCTTTACACCGAATACTTTTCCGTATGTGCGCGGGGTATATAATCTGCGGGGAGAGATTATACCGATTATCGACATGCGAAAGATGTTTCACCTGCCTGTAGAAGAAAAACCCGAGGGTGCTGAAGAGGATGTAATAATTTTAAGACTCGCCGACGAAATGATTATCGGTATTATCGTGGATTCCATAGATAAAGTCCTCGGCGTCTCTTCAGAGACCATTCAACCGCCTCATCCGATCTTCGGAGATATAAACATCAAATATATCGATGGAGTGGTGGAGAATGAAGGACGCCTCTATATTATCCTCGATGTAGATCGTATTTTCAGTGAGGACGGCACGATCCCGGCTCAGGTTTCAAGAGAAGCGGAGGTTGAGGAAGCGGCTCCGGCTGAGGCTCCGGCGGCGCGTAAATCAGAGCCTCCACCCAAATCAAAGGAGGCTGCCAAGGAGCTGAAATTCAAATTCGTAATAGATACCTTGAAAACCTTCATTTCATTTCATGTAACCGAATTAAACAGCAAATGGACGGAAGAGCGTTTTAAAGAGTGGGAAAAACGGCGGCGCAGCGAAAATAAGGATGTCCAGCTCCAGGGGCCTGAAGATGCGGCAGAGTTCTTGAAGAGCTTTTATTCCCCCTATACCGGGTCTCTTTGGGGCGATGATTACAAAGACAATCTGATGAAACTGCTGCCCGAGGAAATTAAAGAAACTATACATGTCTGGAATCCGGGCTGCGGCAGGGGTTTTGAATCTTATTCCATAACCGCCATTTTGAAGATGAAATACCCCAGGGGCCGCATAAAAACATGGGCCAATGATATCGACCTTCTCAATATATCTACGGCTCCCAACTTGATTTTTACCAAGGATGAGATACCGGATTATTTTTGGGATACGGATTTCATTGTCAAGGGGCCGAAAGGCTACCGGTTTGCGGATGTCATTAAGGACAGTATTGTATTTGAATATCACGATATACTGAACCGAAACGAGTATCCTGAAGCGGATGTAATTGTAGCCCGGGGTATCCTATCGTTCTTTGATCCGTCCGTGCAGCATCGTTTAATTTCCGAGTTTCGAGAAAAGTTGAAAGAGAACGGGCTTTTGATAATAGGCAAAAACGAAATCCTCACGGCAGAAGGCTGGTACCTTCTGGAGGAGGGAAACGTCACAGCCTATAGAAAAGAAAAATAATTATTATGGAGGTTAAACTACCCTATGAGAGTTGAATATATCAATCCATTTGTAGAGTCTGCCTTTAATGTCTTGAAAGAAGTCCTGGGCACTGAATTAACCCGGGGAGAATTGTACTTAAAATCGACCTCACAATCCATTCTTGGTGTTACGACCATAGTAGGGCTTACCGGAGATGTAGAAGGAAGGGTGCTTTTTGACATGGCCCCGGAAACGGCCCTGGCCATCGCTTCTGCCATGAACGGTGAGGAGCTGAAAACATTTGATGATCTGGCTAAGGCAACAATAAGTGAGCTGGCCAACATGATTACCGCCCAGGCGGTTACAAAGCTTCACGATCTAGGTTTTGATTTCGATATCACTCCGCCTGCGCTTTTTACAGGTGATAATATGGAGGTATCGGACACGGAGGTGGAAGCCCTGATTGTCCCCGTGGAGATGCCTCTTGGAAAAATTGAGATTAATGTCGCAGTGCGCGAGAGACATTAGGAGGTGTCATTATGAAAACAAAGTCTGATTTTCCAAGTATAAATGAACGAGCGCCCGAAGGAAGCAAGGATGATGGAACTCCCTACCGCGTTTTGATCGTGGACGATTCCATGTTCGTGGCCAAACAGATCAATCAGATCCTGACTTCGGAAGGTTTTGAAATTGCCGGTACCGCCTCGGACGGGGAAGAGGGGTTTGAGAAATATAAAGAGCTGTATCCCAATGTTGACCTGGTAACTATGGATATAACCATGCCAAAAATGGATGGAGTTACTGCGCTGGAAAAAATCGTCGAATTCGATAAAGATGCCAGGATAATCATGATCAGCGCCTTAGGTAAGCAGGACCTGGTTAAGAAATCGCTTTTAATAGGCGCTAAAAATTATATTGTCAAGCCCCTGGACAGAAAGAAAGTGCTGGAACGGGTTGTCACGGTCTTGAAAGGACAATCCTAAAGAGGAAATTAAGTCGTAAGCGTCTATTGACAAGACTCAATATTTGCAGTATCTACTTTGCTGAATGGGCGGCTAGCTCAGTTTGGTTAGAGCACCAGCTCGACACGCTGGGGGTCGCTGGTTCGAGTCCTGCGCCGCCCAATATAATTGCTTACATAATAAATAGTTATTAAGCCTTCCTTTTCAGGGAAGGCTTTTTTTATGCAAATTTGACAAATTGTAGAACACATTGTAGAATTTGACTTATGAAGAATCAATTCCAGCTTTGGAAGCGCGGGAATGTCTATTATTTTCGTCTTCCCGAAGAAAAAAGTTTTCATTCTACCGGAATCAGCACGAAGATGAAGGCTATCGACTATATCTACAAGAAGATTAAAGAAGAGGAAACTCAAAAGCCGACGGAAGTCAAGTTTAAGGATTATGCCGACAATTTTTATGTTTGGGGGAAATGTGCCTACATAAAAAGGCAGCACGCGAAGGGCAGGTCAATTTCAAAGACTCATGCTGCCGGCCGAAGATCTCATTTAATAAATCATATTTTCCCGCGTTTCGGCAAAACTTTACTACAGGACTTGAATGCTATAGAAGTTGAGAATTGGCTGGTCGGCCTTCCCCTGGCCAACGGAACTAAAAATGACATCCTTTATAGCTTTGGTATCATCTTACGAGAGGCCAAACGAGAAAGACTTATTGCCTCTAATCCTCTTGATGATGTAGAGCGCATGGCTGACCTTTATCGGGAACACGACCCATTCTCCCTTGAGGACATTAAAAAGCTGTTTCCTACCGATGAAAAGAAATTAATTGAAATCTGGAGGCATCCTAAATGGGCCGTTATGAATTATACTATGCTAACTACCGGTATGCGCTGCGGAGAGGCGGGGGCTGTACAGTGGAAGCATGTAATATGGGATCTAAACGGTCTTTTAGTACTGAAGGCGATCACAGCGGATAATATCATCGGGCCAACTAAGGGTAATGAAAAAAGGGCTGTGATAATGCCGACCAGGACCCGGGAGCTCCTAGCCTGGTGGCGTGATCAGAGCCCATATAATGAGCTGGAACATTTTATATTTTTTGGTAGGGATGGAAGTACACATCTGAACGCTAAAACCATCGGTCGGAAGATACCTCCCGCCATGGTACGGGCGGGTATAGAGATAGGCGACCGGTGGCTTTCAGCGCATTCTCTTAGACATACCTATAATACCCGGCTTCAAAAACTGCTGCCGGAAGCTATGCT
>CAZERV010000090.1:0-11909 GCA_964514815.1 uncultured Spirochaetaceae bacterium
ACCAAGATTAAATATTCCTTTTGTTGTATAAATCTTATTATTCAATCTTACTAAAACCTTAGATCAGGGCCTTTCTGCTGAGTGAAAGGATAAGAGGTAAAAAAATAATTGCATCCTGGAGATGAGAGTGGTCTGGACGAGAATCGCCCAGAAAGTGGTCCTATCGGGAGAATGCCTCATGCACCGATGGGAGAGTATATATTGAGTTGCTTTCAAAAGATAGAGAAGGCTCTTGAAGGTCCCGGAAGCGACTTGCCTTATAAGAGAAACCCACAATGTGCTGGCCCGCCTGGATGCTTCAGGGCGCCTAAAAGCCTTCTACCTTTCTGCATATCTATTGCCGATGAACTCTAGCCTTCACTTCTTCCCAGGTAAGCACATTCTCAGGATTCTTTTCATACTCATCTAACCGCTTATCCAGGTCTTTTTTTTGTGCTTCTGTAAGAGGAATGTTTTCAGAGTGTTGATTCAACTCATCCCAGAGATCTTCTACAAGCTTAAGCTTTTCTTCGGTGGTCAATTTCGATATTTCTTTCAATACAGCCTGTAAACTCATCTTTTTCTCTTTTTTTTAAACATACACCAGTTTGTGGAAACATTACAGAGTTCAATCGGCCTGAATTTGGCTACAAGCCTATGCTTCCTACCATCTTCAATAGACAATGTAATTTGATCGTAAGTTCCTCTACTATACACATTTAAAATCCATATAAAAAGTACATGCCCGAAGGCTTTGATATCATTCCCCAAACTTACCATTAATGGTAAGTTTGGGGAATGAAACATGAGCCCAGCCTACCCATTTTGGAAAAGAGCCTGAAATTGAAATAAAGATAGTTTCTCTGTGACTCAAGTACGATTGCCGATTCTCGAATTCCCACCCGGCTATACAGCCGCGAAATGGCTTCATGAATACCTGTTGTTAAAGCGAATAGGTACTGGACGACACGTCACACCTGACTGTATCGCACCGGTTACAGGGCGCAGCCTTGAGTATATCAAACCGCCCGACAATGCCGGCTCCTATTTCAATAAAACCGGCTCGGTAAGCAGTTGAAGCAAATCATCTCTACTGAAAGTTTTTGAAAGATTCGGATCGTCTTCCTTGACGATGTTCTTAAGAAGATTCCGTTTCTTTTCGATGATTGTGGCGATTTTTTCTTCGAGGGTACCGGAGGTGACAAACTTGAAAACCTGGACCACACTCCTTTGCCCGATTCGGTGGACCCGGTCTGTAGCCTGATCCTCTCTGGCCGCATTCCACCATCTGTCATAGTGAATTACCACCGAGGCTGCGATAAGGTCAATACCAGTACCCCCCGCTTTGAGGCTGCCGACATACACCCGGCAATCGGGGTCCTGGTTAAACCTGTCAATTATTTCTCCACGCCGGCGAGATGAACCGGTGAGAGTCACATAGTTGATATTCTGCTCAGTCAAATACAGTTCAATCATTCGGATAATACCCAGGAACTGGCTGAAGACAACAACTTTCTGACCGCTATCTAAACTTTCGCGAAAAATTTCCTTAAAAAGTTCCCATTTACCAGAGGCGAAGTCTTTGTACTTCTCAGGACAACCAAGGACCAGCGCCGGATGGTCACAGATCTGCTTCAACAGGTTAAGCAAGGCGAAGATATGGATGTAGGGAATTTTTTCTTCCTTGTTTTTAAGGGTCTGGGTCAGCTCTTTCCCCCGGGAGGAGATTGCTTCTCGGTACAGCTTTACCTGTTCCTCGCTCAGCCGGCAGGTCCGCAAGTCCTCAATCTTTTCCGGAAGCTCATTCAGAACGCTATCCTTCATTCGCCGGAGGGTAAACGGTGCAATCAAGCGGCTTAGTTTTCCCCTCTGTGCATGGCCGGCGGCTTGTTCAATCGGCAAGATATATTCTTGCTCGAACTCTTTATCCCCGCCGAGGTAGCCCGGCGCCGTCAGGTCAAACAGCGCTTTCAATTCCCTGAGATTGTTTTCGATGGGCGTGCCTGTCAACCCCAGCTTGACCTCGGCATTCAGAAGACTGGCTGCCCGGTGAGTTTGGGTATCAGGATTCTTGACATACTGTATTTCATCAAATATGGCCAGGGCAAATGCGGTTTTGCGTAAGTAATTTATATCGTTTCGCATCACTCCGTATGATGTGAGAAGCACATCACCCTGCTTCAGGCATTCATCCAGATTTCGCATTCCTCCATGAAACAGCGCTGTTTTCAGGCAGGGGGCATGTTCGGCAATTTTATTTTGCCAGTGACTCAGCACTGTGGTAGGGCAGATTACAATGAATGGTCGGGAGTTATCTCCCTGTTCTTGAATTGCCGTCATGAGTGCCATAACCTGGTGGGTTTTCCCAAGCCCCATGTCATCGCACAGAAGTCCGCCCAGGCGATTCTCCACCAGGAACTTGAGCCAGAGTAATCCGCTTTTCTGGTAGGATCTTAACCCGGAAACCATACCCTTAAGAGACGGTAGCGCCCCGGCGGGTTTCAGCTTTAAAATTCGCTTTAACTCGGCCGCCTCTTTGGCCTTCCCCTGCACCTTAAGCGGCCCGGTTGCTGCCGCGGCAATTCGAAAGAGCTGAAGGAGGGAAATCTTTAGTTTTTCCTCAGCATTTACCTTTAAATTCGGTATTTCCTCCACCCTTTGCAGAAAATCCCGGACCCGTGGACTGTCGCAGTCGACCCAGCCATCCTGGACGTCCAGATAGCGTTTGCCGTTTTCCCTGTTTTTAATAATTTCCAGCAGAGAAACATTACCTTTCCCCATCGTATAATCAAAGGAAAGCCAGTACCAGTCCCGTTCAATCGCATGGGCAAAACAGGACATGTTTAAGGCCTGATCGTATATTTTTAAGCTCTTCACCTCAGGATCGATGAGATAAATCTCTTTTTGTAAAGCTTCCCTGTGGGCCTGTAAAAATTCCGGGATTTTTTCGCCTTCCAGAACAGTACGCCGTTTGACCGGCAGTTCCAGCTTGTCCGGGGAATTATCCAAAGTTACCAGGCCGAAGTTCTGAAGATAAACTTGATTTCCGTATTGAAGATGGTCTAAGTCTCCCGGGTCCACGATGCTTGTGCTGCCATCAGGGTGATGAATTCGGAGAAGCGGCAGCACTTCCAGCTTGCCGTCTTCAACCAGGGAGGCCTTCAAAACAGGAGTCACTTTAATCCGGCCGGTGAGGTGCCTGACTTTGGCCGGCAATAAGTTGGCCAGCAAGCTCAATAGCTCTTGCACCTTTTCTCTTGAGACACTCATCGTAAATATTTGCCTCCCGTCGGAGTTTCGACCTTCCAGGGAGAATGTTCCCGTTATCTCATCTACGGATGGTAAGAAACAAATATTCTTCTCCCCGAAATCTCGAAAAGCATGGTAGGCAAAGCGATACCAGAATGTTTGTTCGAAGATTTGCTGCCTGCTTTTATAATTACTTTGGTTAAAGACCTTCTCGTCAGTTGTGCGAACAAGTCCAGCCAGATTTTCAAGGGCTTGAGCTCAGAAAGTTTTACCATCAGGAAGGTCTATATTTGGAAACCGTTCACGAAAACGGATGGCGTCGGCACTTTCCCAGCCATGGTAGCAGAGCATTTCCATCCCATACTTGTCCGACACCCTGACAAATCCCGGATCTGTTTTTTGGTCCTGTTCAAAGCTTATTACGTCCAGACTGTCGGATTTACCATCGGCAAGTATTCGGAACATCCTGTACCAAAAGCTGGCTTTAAAGGCCTTATAACTGAGGTAATTATCCCCTTGCTCTTGAATTCTTGTTACCAGCAGCTCCAGGGCTCTCGTATGACGGCAGGTTCGGATGGAGGAGCAGGTACAAAAAAACTCCCAGCACTGCTCTGAGAATTTAGAATTGGACCCGGGAAACATATACGCCAGGCACGGGTGTTTATCTCCCGGCAGAGGCAACAGGGCAAAGCCCTCCCGAAAAAACTCCAGACGGTCCAGATCTTCGCCGGTGTATCGATGTTTAGTGCTGATTGCTTTATTCTTTTTTTGTTTTTTGTTTCTCTTGCCGATAGCAAACTTATAATCCTAAAGACAGGAAATGTCAAGAAAATCATTAAATCCGAACCGAGAGGACTATAAGGCCAGAACAATTTACACTACGCACCCACGCCTTCGGCGGTCAAGGCCTTCAAGAGGGCCTCAAGGAGGGAGATTGGAGCACCATTCCCTGGCCGTGTATTCACGAGTTTTTGGCGATTTCCACCCACCGACGAATCTATAAACCGCCGACACCGCTCAGAAGATGCGCTTATACAGGCGGACTGCCGGCTGGATGCCCCTTCACTGCACCTGATAGGTGAACCTGGGGCTGATTCTCAGGCAGAAGTATTTTCATCATTCTCAATACGGGGGAGATAAATCTTAAAGGTCGTGCCTTTTCCCACCTCGCTGTACGAATAAATATATCCTCCGTCCCGGGGCATGGCGTCCCGGGCGTTAACCGCCAGGTTCACGATCACCTGTTCCATCTGTCCGGGGTCGGCCCGGATTTTCCATAGATCTTTTCAATAAACGGCGGCCAGTTCTATATTCTCACCGATAAGGCGCTTGAGCATTTCTTCTGTCTTCTTGATTAAGCGGTTTAGATCGATATCCCTGACTTTCAATATCTGTTTGCGGCTGAAGACCAGAAGGGCCTCCTTTTCCCAGGGATCGGGGGAGTTCCCCGGCCGGATGGGGTTAAGACTGGCAATGTGACCGCGCAAGCTGGAGCATCAGGGCTGATGCCGGGCGAGGGCTCCGCTTAAGGTTTTACTCAAACGCTCTATATTAAGGGCAATCGCTTTTCTGCCTATTTCTGCGCTGGCCCGCGTTCGCGGGTCTTCACCCTTGATTGCAACTGGCCATACTTTGAGATCGGATGACAGATTTTCCATCCGGACCAATTCGGGACGTAAGGCCATGACTAAAGAGGTCTCGTTTGCCCCGGCATGGTCCGTCTGTATCCCCAGGCCGTCTGCATCATTTTCATACCAGCAGGTGTAGGTTTCCAGCCCGTATTCCTTTTCCCAGGCCAACCGGTTCCTGATAAAAACCTCGGTAGATGGACCATGACCATGAGCCATCACTATCCGGAAACCTGCTCGCTTCAACTGTTTAAGGATGGAACTCACGATCACCTTGAAATCATGCTCACTTACCCAATAAGCGATGCCTGTAAGCTGTATGGGATCAGGACCATTCGTGCCCTCAAAATCCATGCCGTAAAAATCACTGCCCTTTTCTGTTCTGTGGGTATCAGGACCTATAAAAAGCATCGGTAAAACGATCCCTCCCACCCGTGCAGCCAGTTGCTCAAAAAAGCCTTGGGCCTGGATGCCGTCAGATCCTAACGGCAGATGCTCGCCATGCCATTCCAGCGTGCCCAGCAGCAGATAGGCGATCGGCGCTTCTGCCAGTCGTGTTTGAAACTCTTTCGGCGTCAATTCTTCATAAAGAACTTTTTGTTTCATGCCTTCAATAGGTTCCATACTCCTGAAGGGTTTCCCACATGGCTACAATATTTTCCGGGGGTACGTCGGCCTGGATATTATGAACTGTGGCGAAAACGAATCCCCCTCCGGGAGCGAGGTCATCTATTCTCCTCTTCACCTCTTCCCTGACCTGCTGCGGAGTGCCGTGAGGCAGTACCTTCTGGGTGTCCACTCCTCCTCCCCAAAAAGTAATGTCGGCGCCAAAATCCTTTTTCAAGCTGCGGGTATCCATACCAGCTGCGCTTACCTGAACCGGGTTTAAAGCATCGACGCCGACTTCTATAAAATCCGGGATTAATTCCCGTATAGCGCCGCAGGAATGCACTACGATATAGACCGGTTTCTTAGCCTCTTTCTTTATATGATCAAAAATAATTTTATAACGGGGTTTAAAGATCTTTCGAAAAAGTTGAGGACTGCACATCAGGGAATCCTGGGTAGCAACGTCATCAGCTTCGGCTACGATGTCAATATAATCACCCAACTCCTTTAGAAGTAAGGTCCAGTATCTCAACCGGAACTCCACCAGCCTGTCTAACAGGCTTTCTACTATAGAAAGGTTAAGAGCCAAATCGGCTAAGAAATCCTCGAACCCTCTTAACCAGCACGATTGCTCAAACAGACCTCCGGCCGGTTCAGGTACAATAACAGCATAGCCCGCCCCGGCATATCGGCCGGCTTCTTTCCGTAGATTTTTTATTTCCTCCGGTCCCGGCAAGGCAGGCATAGGCAGGGCTTTGATGTCCTCCTTGGAGATCGAACCGGTTAAAGGACTGCTTCTAATATCGTAGTAGAGCCCCCCCTCATCAGGTTTCCCCCATTTTATTCCGTAATCATCAATAAAATAGGAATACCCTTGCTCTTCGGCAATCCGATTGGTAACAGTGCCTCCCAGGGGATAAGTAACTTTTCTAGTATCAACCTTCAGCTTCTGTAGTATATCTTCGTGTATCCGGGCCTGTTGAGTAATAGTATCGTCGACGGTTATTTTTCTCTTTTCCCCCAGCAGGGTCAGTAGGTTTCGATAGGCAATCTCATGAATACCTGCATTGGGGTTGCCTCCCAAATCAAAGGGGATTCTATCCGCTTCACGATGGTCCAAGCTGCTGATGAGCCGCTCCCGCGGCAACAGGGCGGATTTCTTCATTTTTTCACGGGGGTTCCGGTAGCTATCGCTTCTATGATTGCTTCAGCGGTTACGTCCTTTTTATCCACCTCGGACAGTTTATCTCCCCGGTCCAACAACACGAACCGGTCGGCTATCGGATATACGTGATATACATTATGCGTGATATACACAACAGAGCTCCCGGCGTCCCTGATCTGCAGGATCATGTCATGCACCTTCCTCCCTTCTTTGATAGACAGGGCGGCTAACGGTTCATCCAACAGGAGAAGCTTACACCCAAAGTAGAAGGCCCTGCCGATAGAGATAGCCTGCCGTTCACCTCCGGATAAGGTCGACACCATATCTTCCGGAGACCGCACCCGAACACCGATCTCTTCCACCGCTCTCTTGCAGTCTGTGTCCATTTTTTTCCGGTCGAGCACGGTAAGCGGACCGAACTTCTTAAGGAGCTCCCGGCCCAGGTAAAAATTCCTGACGATACTCATAATATTGATCAGGGATAAATGCTGCTCCACCGTATCGATGCCCAGAACCTTGGCCTCCTTGGGGGAGGAATACTTGACCGGTTTGCCTTCGAAATACATCTGCCCGTGACTCGGAGCTATCACACCCGCAATGATATTGACCAGGGTGGTCTTGCCTGCCCCGTTGTCTCCTAAAAGACCTAATACCTCGTTCTTTCTGATGTTGGTGCTGATACTGTTCAAGGCCCGCACCTTACCGAAGTATTTACTTATATTTTCCAATCTCATGATCGTCGTGTCTTCCATACCCCAGACTCCTGTTTACGACCAGATTTTCCTGATCCTGTTGTTTATGTAGGCGGCTATAATCAGGATGGCGCCGACAAAGAATTTATAGAAATAGCCCGGAGCTCCGGCCAGCACCAGCCCAATCCTGATCATACTCACAATAAAGGCGCCCAGGGCGGCTCCGATAATTGTTCCGTAACCGCCGAACATAAAAGTCCCGCCGATAACGGCGGCGGCTATGGCTTCCAGCTCGTAGCCCGTGCCAAAGGCCACATTGGCAAACTTGAATCTGCTCATAGCGATGCATCCGGCAAAGGCCGCCAGCAAGGAACATAAAACAAAGTTAATGAGCTTGACCCTGTCCGTATTTACTCCTCTCGCCCGGGCCGTTTCCTTTTCGCCCCCGGTGGCGAACACCCAGTTGCCGTATCTGGTTTTAAAAAGCAGGAAAGAAAAGAGCATAGCCAGGAGGATAAACCACAAATGAGAGGGGCGAAAACCATAATCGATGATCCTGGAAAGAACGATCGGCATCACCGTATCTGCCCTATAAGATATAGAAAATCCCCCGGTTGCTGCCAGCAGCCCGCCCCTGGTCATCAACATCATGCCCAGAGTCGCTATAAATGAAGGCAACCCCATTTTGACTGTTACCGCCCAGTTAATGACCCCGATCGCCGCGGCAACGACCAGGGCAGCCAGCAGGCCCAAAATAGAGTGGGTCTGATTGGCTATAACCACAAAGAGTGTGCCGGCCAGGGCGTAAACCCCGCCCACGGAAAGGTCGAATTCTCCGGAAATAATTAAAAAAGCCTCACCTATGGTAATAATTCCCAGCTCGGCCACCAGGCTGAATATCCCGGTAAGGCTGGCAATGGTAAGGAAGTTGGGGGCGATTATCGAAAATACTATAAATAAAGTCGAAAAGGCGATCAGCACTCCGAATACCGGGCGGCGAATAAAAGAGTTTCCCAATTTCGGCAGGAAAGCGCCGGCCGGCTGGTCCTCTTTGCTTGCATTCACTTCCATCTGTTTTATCAATACCTCGTTTCGCTAAAATGAGGTGGAACGTCAGCGAAGAGGACGTTCCACCTTGAATAACTGCTAGCGAATCCCCTGGTCGATAAGGGTTTTCAGCTCGGAGACATCTTCCGGAAATAATCCAAGAGTCGGAATCTCCGCCGGTGGTGTAAATCCATATTTCAGGTGCAGGTACATAAAGGTTACTCCCAGGAATCCCTGCATATAAGGCTGTTCGTCGATGGAGAACTCTATCTTCCCCTGCTCCATCATCTCCATCGTGGAAGTGGTCAGACCGAAGGTGCTTATTTTCACGTCTTTTCCGGGCTTGATGCCCTCTTCCTCTAAACGAACCACCAGTCCTTCAGCCCGGAGCATGTTCCCGGTAAAAATCGTGTCCGTATCGGGGTGAGCCTTCACGTAGGCCAGCATGATTTCCGCCCCCTGCACCACATCTTCGGTGGTATCCACCGGTTCTACCGGCACGCCGGCCGCCTTCATGATATCTATGAAGCCCTGCCCCCTCTCCACCAGGTTGAGAGAAGCCGGTGAATGATTGGCATAGAATGCTCTCTTGGGCTTGTATTCATTTAGAATTTTTTTGGCTGCCAATACACCGCCTTCGTAGGGTAGCTCACCGATATAGGAAAGGTACGGTATCTTTTCGACAGTCGGCCGGGAGTCCGGGCTGTCCACTGCTATCACGGGCAGTCCGCCTTTAATCGCCCTGCGCAACAAATCGTCCATAGCCGGTGGGTTGGTCATAGTAGCAATAAGCCCATCGGGCCGGGCGGCGATAGATGCCTCCAACATGGCCATGAACTGCTCGAAGTTAAATACATCAGGGCCCATATAGATCAGTTTTATATCGGACACCAGTGCCGCCGCATCCTTCATGCCCTTTTCAACCATCTTCCAGTACGGGTCGCCGATACCGCCGTGGACAACCGCATAGACTGTAAACTGCGGCTTACCTGCTGCAGTTGCTCCTTTTTCCTTTTGGCCTCCGGCGAATACGTTAAAGGCCAGCAAAGAGATTATAAGCATAACCAGAAAACTTTTGATACCTTTTCTCATAAGAACCTCCTAAAAAAATCTTTAGTCATAAAAAATGGTGGCTGGTCGTTGCACCTACATTGATATCACCTCCTTCCTGATAGCCGGAACCGAACCTGACTCAATCTACGAACATTTTGACCGTTTTGACGAACTCCTCCGCCTTCTTTAGGATCTCCTCGTCGCTGGATAATATATTGATCCCGAAACCGGCGCCGAGACCCGGGTCCACTACGCCAACGCTCAGATTAATGGCCCGCTCCAGGATCCGGTCCGTTTTGGGGAGCATGTTTTTCTTGAACGGTCTGTGTCCCTCCTGATCGGTAAAGGTCAGAAGCTGTTCCATATTATTGTACACGTGCCAGCCGCTGTCTGAAACAGTCTGGGTTTGCAGGGCTTTAGCCACGCGCCGGGCCGCTTCTCTATCGGGGAATAAAACGGTAAAAAGGGTATGGCATTCGTCCGGATCGTTTATTTTCCGAAAGGCTATATTCCTTACCCCCCCCTCAAGTACTGCTTTTTTAAATTTCTCCTTCTTTTCGGCCAGTAATTTGAGAATCCGCTCCAGTTTCTTCAATTGCCCCAGGGCAAAGGCTCCGGTAAGCTCGTTCATCCTCAGATTAATACCGAGCAGCGAGCGTCTGCCGATTTCCACACCGAGCCGGAGGGGCATATGTCCCTGGTCATGATAGCCGAAGGCTCTTTCGTACAGGTTCCTGTCACCGGTCGTTACCAGCCCGCCGTCGCCGGAAGTTATAGTTTTATTGGTATTCAGCGAAAAAGCACCGATGTTCCCTATGGAGCCGAGGGACCTGCCGTTATAGCTGCCGCCCAGGCTTTGACAGCAGTCTTCCAGTACCAAGAGATTATATCTGCCGGCGATCTGCATGATTCTTTCCAGGTCGCAGGGATTCCCCAGCATATGGACCGGCATAATTACCCTGGTTCGCTCGGTAATTTTTTTCTCCAGATCATCCGGGTCCATAGTGAGGGATTCATCGATTTCAGTGAGAACCGGCATGCCGCCAACAAAAATAATCGCCGCTATAGAAGCCACGAAAGTATAGCCCGGTACCAGCACTTCCACTCCCGGTCCGACACCCAGAGCCACCAGCGAAGCCATTATAGCGCCGGTGCCGCCGTTTACGGCTACACAGTATTTAACCCCGACCCTTTCGGCAAATTCCCTTTCCAGGCTCACCACCTTTCTTTTGAAACGCTGGTCGTCCTCCCTGCCGTATCTGGACAGATATCCGCTCTGAAGTACCTCTTCAACTTCCCGCCTCTCTTCTTCTCCAACAAGAAAAGCTCCCGGTCCCGGCATTTTTCCTCCGAAAATACTGTATTTTCCATTATAACTTAGTGTAAAATATTATATTATAGGTTGTAAATTGTGTCAATCAAAATATTGATTAATATGCATATTTTGTGTAAAATAAACAATATATATGCCCAAAACTGTACGAGAGAGAAGAATAAATGCCAATCACCATGATCGAGATTGCTCAGAAATTGGGAGTTAGTATCGCCACCGTCTCCCGGGCTCTTTCCGGGAAAGACGACAGCGTCTCCGAAGAAACCAGGAAAGCTATTTTATCAATAGCCGAGAAATATGGTTACCGGAAGCGGAAAACTATTGGGAAAAGCGTCGCTTTCGTTATGGACAAAGATCTGTTTAACCTCTCCGGTCAATTCTATACACCAATTATCTCGGGTGTGGAAGAAGCGCTGGTTAAGAAAAAGTATTACTTTCAGTTGAATATTATTGAAAGAGACAGATTTGATCTCTCCAGAGTAAATCTTAACTTTAGAGATCTGGCCGGTGTGATTCTGGTCGGTGTCTATCACGACGATTTTGTTTTAAGGCTCAAAGATGTTAAAACCCCCATGGTATTATTGGATTATTATATACCCACGGAAGACCTGGTCGCCGTCTTGATCGATAATACCGACGGCATCCTCAAAGCCTGCAAGTATCTGGCCGACGAGGGTCATAAGCGGGTCGCCTATATATCCGGCGAGGAGGAGGAAACCGCAGCCCAGGAACGCCTGTACGGTTATGCCCGCGCCCAGGATTTGTTCGGATTTGACCGGGATAAAGCTCTGGTAATAAAAAACTGCCCGGGCAGAATCGATGAAGCCTTTAAGGCCATGAAGATAATCCTTGATAATGATAAGCTTCCCACCGCGGTCGTTACCTACAACGACCTGATCGCCATAGGCGCGATGGAAGCCATCAAGCACCGGGGATTGTCGGTTCCGGATGATATCAGCGTCATTGGTTTTGACGATATCGGACTCGCCTCCGAAGTTATACCTGCGCTGACCACTATGCATGTTCCTAAACGAACCCTGGGAATCGTGGCAGTGAACAAGCTCTTTCAAATCATTATAGGCAAGGAAGACCCGGTAAAAAAGGTCCTCCTGCCGACCACGTTGGTGATCCGAAAATCAACAGCCAGGCGGTAG
>CAZERV010000091.1:0-11481 GCA_964514815.1 uncultured Spirochaetaceae bacterium
CAGGTGAAAGAATCAATCAGCTGGTGCTATACCGGGGGGGTCATCAATCTAGTTTGGTGCCATCACTGATGGAGAAAAAAGTGCCGATTGACTCCCCTTTTAAGGCTCCTCGTACAGCAGAGTATCGGGATGGAAGGCGTACCAGGCAAACCAGAAATCCCGCTCCTTGACGATCCGTTCTCCATCGCTGAGTCTGGTAATTTTTACCACCCCGCTGGGATCACGATCAATGCGCAGCTCTATTCCGTTTACTCGATCAATAATGGGAGCCAGGCGAACGATATCCTCTTTCCGATAGGCTTTATTTACACCATCAATTTCTATGCCGAGGATGACCTCTTTGGGGTGGAGCGATCTGTCCATGTTTTCCACTGGAAACATCAGTTCCTCGGCCAGGTAGTAGTTGCTGTATGGATCTAGACCGTAAGATCTCGAAAAGCCCGTTGCCCGGCTCAACACCTCCGAATCCGGGGGAAATTTTTTCCAGTTGCCCCAGATCACCGTATCAATGGATAAGGGCTTCAACTTCTTGCCGGTCAGCCCACCAATTATGGCCTTCCCCTCAACCTGGGTCCAGTAGGTATCTGATTTTCGATCGTACATTACCAGATTGGAGTTGTACAATTTACCGGTCGTTCCGAATTCCACCGCCTCTCCATCGATCCGGCGATCAAAGGCGATGGCAGACCCGCAGAGAGGGCAGTAGGTAATCAGCACCGGATCCCCGGCCACGATATCATTGACGATCTCATGCCAGACCAGGATCTGAAGGGGATACCGTCTTCGGGAGGTCCCCCGGAAAGTATTTTGGAAGGATGCACCAGATATTTCTGTCCTTCTTCTGTTACCCGGATATACGGTTCATGGGCACGGTCTAGCGGGGCCGGTTCCTGTGCGGCGGCAGTTTTCCCTTCGCCGGCACAGGCCATAAATACTGCCAGGAACATGCTTAACAGAATTTGGCTCACTGGTTTCATTGCTGTCTCCTTTTCTTTTAAAATATAAGGATATTTATTTTACAGCAAAACATTTTTTTCTCCCCACCGGTTAAATTTTATCCGGGCTCAGGTCGTAGAAGTAACTCTCAAAAGCGGCCATTTCGAGAGTACCGTTTAACCTTTTACCGGCAGTTTGGTAAGCCGGTATTGACCCTCTAATCGGTTGCTATTATGGCAGGCCGATAGCTTAGAAGCTCACACAAGGTCGCACCCGATCGGTAATCGAGGCAGCCATCGCAGGTGTCCGCTTTTTCCAATAACGACGGGTGCGGCCACGAACAGGAATGGAACGAGCTAACCGGCAGCGTAGACTACTGTGCGGGCGAACGAAATCGTAGTAGGAGATCTGCATGCCAACTGTGCACACATTTCTTCTTCTTCCTTGCCGAAAGCGAGTGTCTTGCGAGTGAGCGAGGCGTTTTCCTGGCGTAAGGTCAGATTGAGCCGCTCCTTGAGACTCGTGCTGATCTGGCGAGGATCGATCTTCCGGGGATTACCGTAGACCACGCGGCGGGTGACGGAGACCAGACGCCGTCCCTCCCGTTGCTTGACCACTTAAGCGTAGCGGAGCTCTGGTGCCGGGAGCCGCTCTGGATTGCGCGGTCGTCCCCTCTGTCCCGTGCGCGGGCCCAGCACCACGGCAAGGATCAGCCTCTCTTCGGCCGCAAGGGTAATCCAGACCCAGACCGGGCCATCCTCTCCCGTCTCGCCTTCTGCCAGGCGCGGAAGTTTTTTTTCTCACGAACGTCCACAATTCATCAAGTTCAACACGCTCCACATGCACGTCCCTGACAAGCGCTTCGTTGACCTTCTCCGCGTGGGCGGCCGCTTGCGCCAGCCAGAACCGCACAGTGTCCAGCTTAACTTCCAAGGCACCTGCCACCGCCCGAAGAGCCATCCCGCGAAGCACTAACTTCAGCGCCAGCAGGACCTTATCCTCTGGGGATCGCAGATCGTAGAAAGCGGTACCGCTGCGCTCACAGAAGACACCTCCGCACGTGTGACAGATGAACTTGCGAACAAGCCCGCTTTGCGTTTGGTATCGTCCGTTGCCTTTGATATTGCCTTCCCCCTTGCGGCCGAATGAACGGCATTGTTTGTTTGGGCAGGCTATCTGGACGAATTGTGATTTCCTACCTCGTTGTCCCATGGTTTTCCCTCCCCTTTGATAAGGGGATGTCTACCACAGAGTGAGAATTATTGCAACCAATTAGAGGGTCAATACCGTATTTTCTGCAAGGACTTATTCCCGTAAAACGTGTATCGCCTCAACCACGTGGTTCGGTTGCCATGAAGGTACTCGGGAAGCTGCTCTGCTCCCCGACAGGGTGGCCGATGCCCCAGGGAGCCCGGATCAACACATCCATGGTGATCTTAAGTGCATCGCTATGAGCTTTCACAAAATGGTTAATATTTAGCCATGATCAGAAGAAATATCTCAAGAATTCTGGTAACGGCCCTGTCAGACACACCCGTAGTCTTTCTCCAGGGCCCGCGCCAATCGGGGAAGAGCACCCTGGCTCAGGCGATTGCCGAATCGAAACAACCCGACCCAATATCTTTCATTGGATGACGCTGCGGTGTTGAGCGCTGCCAGAGCGGATCCTCAGGGATTTGTTTCCGGTCTATCCGGACCTGTGGTTCTCGACGAGGTTCAACGGGTACCGGAGCTGTTTTTGGCCATCAAAAGAGAGGCGGACAAAAACCGGGAGCCCGGCAAGTTCCTCCTTACTGGATCGGCGGACGTTCTTCTTCTGCCAAGACTCTCCGAATCCTTGGCCGGACGATTGGAGATCTTGACTCTCTGGACACTGTCGCAAGGAGAGCTGATCAATCACACAGAAGGATTTATCGATAAAGCGTTCAGCGATTCGTCCCCTCGAGTCTTCGCCGGCAGCATAGACCGGAAAGAAATCGTTGGTCGTGTTCTAACATGGGGGATACCCTGAAATCATCACCCGGAAGATCAGGGATCGGCAACAGGCATGGTTCGGGTCCTATGTAACCACAATTCTACAGAGAGACATACGGGACCTGGCCAGCATCGAAGGCCTGACTGACCTGCCTCGACTTCTCTCCCTTCTAGCCGCAGGAGCCAGCCACATTCTGAACTTCTCTAATCTCAGCCGCAACATGTCAATGCCTCAGAGCACTCTGAAACGCTACATCACGCTCCTGGAAGCCACCTTTCTGCTACAGAGACTTCCTGCCTGGTTCCGCATCGTTGGTAAACGTATCGCCAAATCACCCAAATTGATGCTATGTGACTCCGGATTGGTCGCCTACCTGTTGGGCGTGGATCACTCGCGTCTGTTGAACGATCCTCAAGCCTGCGGTCAGATCATCGAAAACTTCGTAGCCATGGAGCTGCTCAAGCAGACAGGTTGGAGTAAAACCAAACCACGGCTCTTCCATTACAGAACCCACGGTCAGCGCGAGGTAGATCTGGTTCTCGAGGACCGAGCAGGCCGGGTGGTAGGCGTCGAGGTGAAGTCATCGTCTTCGCTGAAATCCGATGTGTCTGCAGGAATGAAGGACTTGGCCGAGTCGTGCGGCGACCGTTTTGTCCGTGGTATTATCCTGTTTCTTGGAGACAGCCTCGTTCCTCTTGCGCACAACATCCATGCCGTACCGCTTCCGGCGCTCTGGCATTGGTAGCGGCCATAACGGTTGTTGTTTGACCAAAAGCAACTCAGCATCTCCCAAGAGAAGCGATCTATAAGAATCGCCTGCCGATCCTGGCGCGGCTGAGTGGAAGTAAAAGGATCAATCAATTTTTCAAGCTCCACAGCCATATCTTTTCTCCAATCTAACTAATATGGTAAGGTTATACAGGGAGGAACGCAGAAAACCAAGGAATATTTGGTACTAGGCGGGTTTTTCGAAATCACTTTCGGAAACAGAAAATAATCAGGCATACCCCATTGCGGTCGAAGACCGCAATGGGATGAGGATCGAAGAAATTTTGTTGCAGGAGTACCGCTTCCAACGGCACTTGAAAGAAAATATCCAGGCGCAGGGATAGAGTGGCCATGGTTCTGGTTATTCCCCTCTGGCCGATTATCAGTAGACCCCTACTCTGATAAGATCCGTCGTTACCATCTCTACCCTCGGTAAATACCCATTTTATTCCCAAGCTAAACACTCTGAAAAAGCGAATAATCTTTGCGACAGTTGAAAATAAAAAACCTCCTGTCAAGGTACGAAAAATTAATTTTCACAGATCCTGTATATTGGAGAAAACCATGAAAAATATTACCCTTTCTATAACTCCTCAAAGCAATGGTTAATTGAACCCTTAAATCGGCACCCCCTTCATCATAAAGGAAGGTCTAAAAGCCGTTCAGATCGTAAAGAAGAATTTCCCTGGTATATCCCTTTTGGTGGATGTGAAGATTGTTGACGGGGGAAGCTATGAATCAAAATTTACCTTTGAGGCAGGCGCCGATCTGGTAACCGTGCCGGGCTTGGTCCATGAAATGACCATATCGGCCGCAGTTGAGGAGGCGGAAAAATATCGAAAGGCTGTCATGGTCGATTTACTGGGTGTGGCGAATATCCACCAGCGGGTGGCCGGGGTAGAGAGACTGGGGCGAAATACATTTGCGTTCACACCGCCTCCGACCTTAGGAGTTTTGGCAAAGATGCACTCCGGGAATCAAAGGAAGCGACTGGAGCGGTAAAGATTGCAAAAGTCGCCGTGGCCGGCGGTATTGCTCTCGAGAAAATCGAGGAGGTGATCAAGCACAAACCTGAGATTGTGATTGTCGGCGGAGGAATCATGAAACATCCGAACCGGAGAGATACGGCCCATCGGATTAAAGAATTACTGAATAAAGCGGCTGGAGGCTGATAGGTAGGTATGGAGCTTGATATGGATGTAAAAGAGTATGCGCTTAAGATCACCGGGGAGATCGAGAGAGCCGTTTCCGACCTCTCCTATGATGATTGCCTGCGATTTGCGGGTAGAATAAAAAGCGCAAATAGAATATTTTTAGCCGGGGCGGGAAGGTCGGGATTCATGGTCAAGGCTTTTGCTATGCGTTTGATGCATATGGGCTTAAAAGCACACCTGGTGGGCGAAACGACTACGCCCGGTATTGAGAAAGGTGACCTGCTCATCATCGGCTCAGGTAGTGGTGAAACCGCCAGCCTGGCGGTGATGGCCCAAAAGGCAAAAAAGATAGGGGTCGATATTGCTCTGGTAACGATTCACCCCCAATCGTCCGCATCCCGGCGACTACGCCGAAATCCTCCATGGAAAACGGGGCGAAGTCAATCCAGCCAAAGGGTTCCCTTTTCGAGCAGAGCATGTTCATCCTTTTTGAAGCCGTCATTCTTCATCTTATGGAGATCTTGAAGATGGAGCCGGAGGCTAGTTCTCAAGACATGCAAACCTGGAGTAATAAGGAGGAAAAAATGAAGTACCGCTTTTTCGGAAATACCGGTTTGAAGGTTTCCGAGCTGGTCATGGGCACCCAGACCTTCGGGTGGGTCGCCGATGAAAGCACCTCTCATACCCTGGCGGACCTTTTCGTTGAAGCGAGAGGGAATTTTTTTGATACCGCCAATATCTACAATCAAGGCGCATCCGAATTGATCCTGGGCACCTGGCTGAAGAAGAGAAAAAATAGGTCCGCTTTAGTGATCTCTTCGAAGGTATTTTTCCCCATCGGGGAAGGCCCGAACGATTCCGGGCTGTCCCGAAAGCATATCTTTCAATCCATTGAAGGGAGCCTGCGCCGTTTGCAGACCGATTACCTCGATCTGTATCAGGCGCACTGCTTTGACTATACAACCCGCTTGGAGGAAACTTTGTGCGCTTTTAACGATTTGGTGCGCAGCGGTAAAGCCCGGCACATTGGTGTTTCCAATTTTACGGCTTCCCAGCTCACCAGGGCCCTGTTTCTCTGTAAACTTCATGGCTGGACGCCTGTTGTTTCCCTCCAGGCGGAATACAGCCTGATCGTCAGGAGCACCGAATGGGAACTTCTTCCCGTCTGCAGAGAGGAAGAGCTCGGGTTCATGGCCTGGTCCCCCCTGGCAGGAGGCTGGCTGACCGGTAAGTACAGAAAGGGCCAGCCGCCCCCGGAGAACAGCAGGGTGGACAGGAATGACCGGTGGGACGATCAGCCTGCCCAGCGGGAAAGTGCGCTTACCTGGCGGGTCATTGATGCCCTTTTAGAGGCCGGCAAAGAGCGGGCTAAAACACCGGCCCAGATAGCCTTGAATTGGATACTGCGAAAATCGGACCGTATCGTTCCGATTCTCGGCGCCCGCACCACCGGGCAGTTGGATGAGAATTTAGGCGCCACAGGATGGGAGCTGAGCGAGGAGGAAATCGGCCTGCTCGATTCCGCCGGCGATGTCCCGCTTCCCTATCCCTACAGGTTTATTGACCGGTACGCCAAAAAGGCGGAAGCCGATTAAAAAAGAGACCGGTTCATGGAGAAGATTTTTTATTTTACGCGCCGCGAAAGCGTTGGTTTTTTAGCGGAGCATTGATCCCGGCTTAACCGCCTGATTCCGATGACAAACCTCGGCTATACATCTTCTGGATAAGATAGATAGAACCGAATACGAAGAATCCTGCAATCCTGAATATTGTATTGGGCCAGAGCAGCCCGATTGCGGCCAGACCCGTCAATGCCCTCTCCCAGAGAAAAAGCCGGCGGGAGAAATATCCCTCCATGGCGGCGGTGAAGGCCAATAGCTCCACGGTGGCGCTTACAGCGGTAAAGAGCACTTCATAGACAGGACCTTCAAACAAGATGGGAGTGTAGGCGAAAAGGAAAGGGATGATATAAAGCCCCTTGGCCAACTTCCAGGCGGCAAGGCCGGTGCTCATTGGCTTTGAGCCGGCGATCCCGGAGGCGGAATAGGCAGCTAAACAGACCGGAGGTGTTACATTGGCATCCTGGCTGTACCAAAAGATTATCATATGGGCGGCCAGCAAAGAAATTCCTAACTGCTTTAAGGCGGTGCGACCAGGACGGCGAGAAAGATATAAGAAGCGGTTACCGGTAATCCCATTCCCAGCACGAGAGAGGCAAACATAACCAGGATGATGGCCAGGAACAGATGGCCTCCGGAGAGATCGAAGATCATCCCTAAAAGTGTGACTCCCACCCCGGTGATTCCCACAATCCCCACGACTACCCCGGCGCAGATGAGGATGGCTGCTGTTGAGACGCTGTTCCGCGCCCCGATGTACAGGGCGTCCAGGATATCCCTCCACCCCATGCGGGTCTTTTTCTGAAACCAGCTTACTACTATAATAGCCAGGATCCCGGCACAGGCGGCATAGGTAGGAGTAAAGCCTCTAACCAGGAGCAGGATCAGCAGCAATACCGGGATGAGGAAGTTTATCCCTTCTTTCAATACCTTTCTAAGGTCAGGAATATCTTCTTTATTCAGAGATTTTACTCCTATTTTAAGGGCCTCAATATGGACGAAGAATCCCACGGAATGGCGGCCACTCCTATGATCTTAATATAGGGGATCCCCGTCCACTGGGACATGATAAAGGCCCCGGCCCCCATGACGGGGGGCATCAACTGCCCCCCGGTGGATGACGCCGCCTCCACCCCGCCGGCGATGGCGGGCTTATATCCTACTTTTTTCATCATGGGGATGGTCAGGGACCCGGTGGCCACCGCGCTGCCCGAGACGGAGCCCATAAAACCGCTGGAGACCACGGCGATTTTGGCCGGACCGCCAACCCGGCGGCCAGTCAGGGCCTGGGCAAGTTTGATAATGAAATCCCCTGCTCCCGATTTCAGCAAGAAAGCTCCGAAGAGGATGAAGAGGTAGACATAAGTTGAGGAGATGGTACAGACCGGGCCGAAAATTCCCTCATCTGTCAGGTACATACGAGGGCATTATCCAAAATTACCCATTGCAACCTTCAGCTGGGATAGACTAAAATGGAGCAAGTTTTACCCTTTTGGGGGAAAGGGATTTTAAGCATTACGGGCAAAATAAGACCACCGAGAGGTACGCGTTGAGCGGGAGAGATTATAGAAAGGCGGAGAAACCCACCATCTATTTCATCGGAGTCACTACCGGCAAATCATCTATCATGAAGGTTTTTCCGGAATGGGCAAAATATTTGCAGCTGGGCGACTGCCTGCTTGAAGGAATTGATTTTCGCCTGCATGATGATCCTGAAGCCTACCGGGAGGCCGTCCGGTATATCAAGAATGACCCTCTTTCCCTGGGGGCCTTGGTGACCACTCACAAGATAGACCTTTTCAAGGCCTGCCACGATCTCTTTGACGAGCAGGACTCCTACGTCAGCCTCACGAGAGAGGCAAGCTGCCTGTCCAAGGATAAAGGCAGGCTCATAGGCCAGGCAAAAGATCCTATCAGCAGCGGACTGGCTTTGGAAGCAATTTTGCCTCAAGGCTACTGGGAAAAGACCTGGGGTGAAGTCTTCGTTATAGGGGCGGGAGGATCATCCATAGCGATTACCAGTTACTTGCTGCAAAACTCTCGTGGCGCTAACAGGCCGGCTAAAATTATCGTTTCCAACCGCAGCCTGCCTCGCCTGGATGAAATCCGAAGAATCCATGAAGAAATCGGAACGGAGATTCCCAGGGAATATGTGCACACTCCCCGGCCCGCCGAAAATGATCTCATTATGAAAAAGCTCCCCGATTATTCATTAGTCATCAATGCCACCGGCCTGGGAAAAGATGCGCCCGGCTCGCCCGTCACGGACCAGGCCCGCTTTCCCAGGAACGGGATTGCCTGGGATTTCAATTACCGGGGAGAGCTGCTTTTTCTCAGGCAGGCGCGCCTGCAAATGCGGGAACGAAATCTTACCGTGGAAGATGGCTGGATCTATTTCATTCATGGTTGGACGAGATTTATCGCCGAGGTGTTTCAGATCGATATTCCGGTTCAGGGAAAAGTATTCGAGGATCTTTCCCAAATTGCCGCCGAGTATGGAGGGCATAATGAGCAGTGAGAAGATTTTTCCGCCGTTTGGCACGAATCTTGATCTCATCCACGGGGTTATGTTTGATCCTGATATCCATCTTGTCCGCCGGGCATCCGGCATGCGAGGGCATTATCGGAACTCTGAAGCCCTGGAAGAGCTGATCCGGGATCGTAATGATCCAATCCACTATGAGGTCTTTGAGAAAGATATCCCGGAGGAAAGCGGTCATCTTCGTTTCTCTATCAGCAAGCTTCAGCCCGGGGTGATAGACGGGGAATGTTTCATGACCAAGGGGCATTATCACAGCATACCCGAAAGCGCGGAAATCTATCTCTGCCTCCGGGGGGAGGGGTATATGCTGCTTAAGACCTCGGCCGGGGAGTGTGAGGTCGTAGCTATGAAAGAAGGACGGCTCGTCTACGTTCCTCCCTTTTGGGCGCACCGCTCAGTGAATACCGGAGGAGAGCCCCTGGTTTCACTTTGCGTGTATCCAGCCGGCGCCGGTCATAATTACGGGGATATTGAGAGAGAAGGATTCCCTAAAAGGATCTACAAAAGGGAGGGGAAAATTGATATTCTTTCCTTAAAATGATTTATAATTTATTAAAAAAGATATATCCTATAGTAACATGGCTATTTTGCAAAAAGTACGTGGAGTAACGATCGGCTCCCGGCAGAGCCCTCCAGTTGCGGTAAAGAAAGATCCGCATCTGCTCCTTCAAATTGTGGAGAGCATCTATTACACCAAAGATCTGGATACACTTTTGGAAACCGTCCTCTCCGAAGCCAGAAAGTTTGTCAATGCCGAAGCAGGGACTATCTACCTGGCTGCGGGAAAATATTTGTACTTCAGTTATATCCAGAATGATTCCCTATTTTCAGGCAGCCACGCCAGGGATAAATACATCTACTACAATAAAAGGCTCTCCATAGATAGAAATTCCCTGGCCGGATACGTCGCCTCCACGGGAGAATCCCTGTTAATCGACGATGTATATGATATAAGCAGCGATGTTACTTATTCCTTTAATCCTGATTTTGATGCCGAAACCTCCTATAAAACTCATTCTATTCTCGTAGTGCCCCTCACCACCACGGATAAGATGATACTGGGCGTGCTCCAACTGATTAATGCAAAAAATGAGCAAGGGAAAATAATTCCGTTTTCCATGCAAGACAAGCTGTACATCACCGAGTTTGCCCGGAATGCTGCTAATGCCATAGAACGGGCCAAGCTCTCCCGGGAAATGGTGCTGCAAATGGTAGAACTGGCGGAATTGCGGGAACCCTATGAGACCAGCCAGCATGCGAAGCGGGTGGGCGCCTATTCAGTCGAGCTCTAAGAGAGATGAGCCCGGTTATTTAGATACATCAAATCTCCCTGGGATAGAATCGCGGCTGGGGTGGCTTTAAACCACCATGAACGTTGGGATGGAAGGGGATATCCCGGAAAGATTAGCAATCTCTTCGCTAAGGATATTCATTTTGGCCCGGGTAAACGGGGCAGGGAGATTCCCCTCTCGGCCAGGATCGTGGATCTGGCAGACGTTTACGACGCTCTCGTTTCTGAAAGATCCTATAAAAAGCGCTGGAAAGAGGTGTCTGCCTTAAGATAGATACGTTTGCAAAAGGGGTGCTGAATCTTACCCCCACATTTTTCGCTTTTTCATAGAGAGCTAAATTTATATGTCTAAACTTTTCTTCAGCAGCATTCTTCTGTCTGCCAGAACTGATTGGATATCGTTCTTATGATCCTTATCACCTTCCATTGATCCACACAGATTCATTACAAAATTACCCCATCTAATTTATTACTATATAATAGGTCAGTAGACTATAAGAGAATGAGATCCAAGTAAAACTGCAGCTTTCTTGTGGACGATTCGCTTTTCCTTGCGAAGACCCTCTTTTAAACGGGCCGGCTATCATTAATGATACCGAACTCCTTAGATTGAGAAGATACCTGCCGGAGGCAGCATTTGAGCAAGGATTAATTGAATGTAAGCGGATTGCTTTTGATTTTCACATGAGAGACTTTACCTCAGATGATGTAGGACTGAAAAACATCGGTAAAGGCCCTTCTCTCAAGCGAAAGATATGCTTCCCGGGTTTCCGGCCTCATATAGCCTGGGATGTTGCTACCGGAATCCCGATTACCCTTGAGTTTCGAAATGGCCGGGCAAGAGCAACGAGCACGATCAAGAGATTTATTCGAGAACTTCTACTCCACGCTTTGGGTGATCAAGCTGTGGAGCATGTATATCTGGACAGTGAATATACATCAGAAGCAGTTTGGAAGTTTATCGTCGATCCTCAGGAAGGCTTGGGCGCTGAGCTAACCATGTGCATCAAACAAAATAAAAAGGTCAAAGCCTATATAGACTCCTTCTTGAAGACGAATCCAAATTGGCTATTTTATGATGAAGACCACACCTATACCGAACAGATCTTTGAAATTCCTATCCAGCAAACTAACCAAATACCTAACCAAATACTTAAGTGTGTCGTAAAACGAAAAGAATCCTTGAGGAATATGGT
>CAZERV010000092.1:0-7230 GCA_964514815.1 uncultured Spirochaetaceae bacterium
GGCATGGAGGCCGACGTGCCGCTGGGGCCATGGAGGGCCGAGCCAGCGGCCGGAGGCGGTATACCCGGACTCACATCTTCGAAGTCTCCTTCAAAACAGGGGACCTGCAGGCAATCCCGCACATACCCGACCGCCGGCCCTGAGATATCCAGTCCCGCTGCTTCGAATCCCTCCTCCCGGGCTGCAACCAGGAAGGCCCCGTAAGCGCAGCCGATATCGAGGAGAAGCGGCCGTTTTTCCAGCCCCGCCTTTCGGCTCGCCGACCGGCTTAAAATACTTTTGATCTCCTTCAGACGGACTTTTCCCGCCTCTTTGATGTTGGCAAAGTCTTCAAGGTAGGTCTTTCCGTATTGCTTCTTATATTCCGCAAAAAAGTAGTCCTCACCATAGTATTTATGCTTCCGGCCGAAAGGCATCAGATAGATGAGTCCGCACCGGCGACAGCGGAAATAAGTTCGGTCCGTATACCGGGCTATTACCGGGTTGAACCATTTTCTGCAGAGCGGGCAGGAAGGCTCCAGGTCGGATTTTATGGAAGTAATCATGGCCTTAACATCATTTTCCTTCCTGCCCAGGATCGAGGCAAAGGATTCGATTAGCTTCTCAAAAGTTGGGCGATTGTTCAAATAGCGAATCAATCTAATCCTTTTTACCCTTCCTACTCCGATCTCAGGGATCCCGCTGTTGCGGCTGAGGCGCCGGTGGTATCTGGTAGGATTAAAGAGAATTACCGGGACCCCGGCAGCCAGGGCTTCAAAGCAGGTCAGCCCGAAAGAGGTAAAAACAAGATCGTATTCGGCAAGCAGATTTTTAAGATCGGCGGGATTCTTCAAGATACTTATTCCCCGGGGCCATATAATTCTTGAAAAAAACGGCCCTTCCACCAGGGTTATATCGGGAGGGCTGAAGTCGAGCCGGAAAAGCTCTTCGGTGAGGGTAAGACTCAGGGAAGCCGGATCTTCCCCGCCGAAACTGATCAGTACCTTCCGGAAAGGAAACCGAAGCGATTTTTTTCTTTTTTCCGGAAGCTCAAGCAGGGAAAGGGAGCTGAGGTTGGGCGGCGTGCGGAAGTTTATCCCCGGCAGAGTATCGATAAGGTAGGGCAGGTAAACCCGCGCCTCGCCTCCTTCATCGATTCCGAGCACCACGGTATCCCGGGAAAATCTCTTAAGCTCGTCTAAAGCAGTCGACTTTCTGTCCAGAATAATGAGGTCCCATTTCTCCAGGGGATCAAATTCTTCCTTGAAGCTGATTTTTTTTTCCGAAAAGCCGAACTGCCGGAGAAGCTCTCGGCCGGTCTTGCCGCGCCCGGATGCGCTTTTCTCCAGAAGCAGGCAGGCTTCCTTCCCCAGCCGGCTGACCAGGTTCAAGGAGCGCCTGAGGTGGCCGCTTCCCAGTCCCTTACCGTAAGAGGGCCAGACGAAAATCTTCATGAAGCGCTGGGCGTGGTGAGCGATCGGTTTTTTTGTTTCTTAAACCAGACCACGATTTCTCCGGTTTCAATGGGCGCATCGCGATAAAGCTCCTGAAAAATCCTGGCAATAAGCCTGTAATCGGCCTCACTGTCCAGGGTTACCCGGGCCCGGGGAAGATAGCATTCCCCCGGACAGGGTAATTCCAGAACCCTAAAGCTTTCTCTATGCCTGTAAAGATAGGTAGTAATATGTTCATGTTCGTAAAAATCGGTTGAGCCCTTTTCCGCAGCCAGAAGAGCATCCGTTTCAACTATTTCCACCCCGGTTCCCAGGGGCAGGCCTATAAAATGGCTCAACTCACCCTTCTCCTCTTCGTGGATCGGGAGCAGGGCTTCGGCCAGCTTCGGCGAAACCAGGGGGTTGTCGCCCGTTGCCCTGATTACCCGGGAGACTTCAAAATATTCGGCGGCCAGACAGAAACGCTTCAACACATCTTCGGCCGGCCCGCTGAAAAGGACGAATCCCTCCCCGGCGGCGTACTCTCTCAATACCGGGGCGCTCTTCTCATCCGTCAGTATAGCGTAAACAGCAGCCGGAACGGCCCTTAGAGCCCGCATAGTATGCTGAACGACATTTCCCCCTTTTAAGGCCAGGAGAGCCTTTTCCGGCAGCCTCCTGGAATCCAATCTGACCTGCAGGAAAACTCCGGTATTTGCCATTTTCATTCCGGCATTTCCCAGCGGGCGAGCAGGCTTTGGGCGTCCGTTTTGAACCGGCAGCGGTTTATCTCCACCCATTTTTTAACCTCACGAAACTCTTTGTAAGCGTATATAGGACCCGTATCCGAGCGCAAAAGATATCCCAACGATTTCGAATAAGGCAGGACTCCCATCTCCCCGTTGAAGCGTACGGCCAGATTCTTGAGGAAGAAGATTTTATAGCTTTCATCCGCCGTGGTATCTTCGGGAAGCAGCTCGGCAGAATAGCTAAGTCTGAGCTCAGGGCTATACCTTATCTTGTTTCCCCACAAAAATGCCCTGAAGCCGAAATCCAGTTTCTGCCAGTAAGGGTTCTTAATCGAGCAGTCGAAGCCGCCTGAAAGGAGAAAAATATTTTTCAAGTAGATGCCGCAGTAATCAAAGGGAACGATCGATTTCATACCTTCCCGGGCAGGCAGCCAGGGAATAAGCTTCAACTTTCCCTTAATAAGCGCGGGGATCTGAATCGAGGGAACGATTTCCGATTTATGGTTCCTCAATACGGGCACCGTGCAAAGTACCTCGGCCTCACTTATGCTTCTTAATGCTTTTGCCGAGATCAAAGGAGCCGGTATTTTCATATCGCTCCATGTTGCCAGCACAAACCCGGATTCGGCTTCCGCAATACCGAGATTTATTTTCTCGCCCGGCGAAGTTTCCTCTTTCAGGAGAAGGAAGCGGATCTCCGGGTAATGCCTGGAAAGAGGCTCGATATCATAAGGCACATTCGGCCCTTCAATGCAGATGGCTGCGGCTATTTTCAGCTTCTGCATCTCCTGAAAAAGCTCGCTGCGAAAAAACTTACCTCCCCGGTTTAAAAGGAGTACCGTGAGCCCCCCGGTGAGTTTTCGTAGTCGGTCTCTCTTCGATCCACCGACTACGGTATAGGAGATTCGGGATTTATTAAAAATAGTAGGTATAGTGCTCATCACAGGCTTTACAGATTTCAGGATAATCCTGCCGCAGATGCCTTAAATAATATTCTTCTCCTCTTCCCCAGATCGCCTCCAGGCTGTCTTCGAACACATTTCCGAGCGGATATTTGCCGGCCGCATCTTCCCTGCAGATCGGCACCCGGCCGTCGATCAATATGTTTACATCCCGCTTGATGTGCCAGCAGGGAAATCGCTTGAGCGGTGATAGATCGGTGACTTTTCTCTCCGGAAGCAGTCCGCAGAAATGGTCATATTTTTGAATAATCACCTGGTCCGTCTTTTTCTTCCAGTACCGGTAGAAAGACTCCATATCCTCTTCATTGTCCTTCATGCGCACGGCCTGTATATAAACATGCCCGGGAAAACAGTCCAGGAGAGTATCTGCGGTCTGAGTAGCTTCTTCGAAACCAGGACCGCGCAGCTTTCCGTAAAGTTCCGGAGCCAGAGTGTCCAGGGAAACGATCCAGTCCGGGGCTTTTCCGGCCCGCCCGGCCAGGTCATACAGTATTTCCTTTTTCCAGCCGATTCCTGACGTTTCGATGATTATCCTGAGAGCGCTCCTATCCAGTACCGCCCGAACAACATCGACGATTCGGCTGTGATAGGCCGGTTCCCCCCAAAGAGAAATATTTATAACGCCGTCCTCACACATATCCTCTATCGCCTTCAAGATGCTCTCAAATTTCTCCAGGGGCATCTCATCCTTTTTCCCGATCGAATTTGTCCCGAACACCGGATAGGGGCAGTAAGAGCAAAGCTGGGGGCATCCCTCTACGATTTGAATCGAAAAAAAGGAAGGCAAGGTGCGCAGAATCTCTCCGTTGCTTAAGAGACGGCGACAGATAGAATCGGCAGTAAAGCTATCGGGCGGCCCGTGCTTGATCAGCCTTTCCAGCAGCAGGAAGTTTCTTTTCGAGTCCGGCGAGAGAGAGACTCTTAAGAGCCTGAGATCTTCCGGCGAGATTTCGGTTTCGATATCAAAGGCATTTATATCCTTCTTGATCAGATCAAAAAATGAGCTTCGTTCCGGCATGGCATTCTCTTTTTCACCCAACAGGGTCAGGAGGGCAGAAAGCAGCTTTGGCTTTATTATCTCCGGACTCAGGCCGTAGGGATATCCGTCGGCGAATGTATAGTCGGCAAAATATCTCCGGTGGTTTTGAAACATGCGAGAGGTAAGCTCCGAATCGAGGAAAGGGCAGTCCGCATAAAAATAAAAGATATTGTCGCAGCCTTCAGAAAGCTCCCTGATCCGGGTAAGGAAACCCTTAAGAGTCCAATCCTTCTGTTTTATTACTGTAAAGCCTCCAATGTCCGGACCGGCAGCTTCTCCTTCCTCAGGCAGCAGGAGGAACGTCTTGTCCACATCGGGTATCGTTGCGGCATATTCACTTACCAACTGCAGGGTATTTTTTCCTTCGTATATCTCCATATAGGCATAGGATGACAAATTGAGGCCGTTTGCTATGGCGATATTTTTCATACTTGTTGAAATTATCGACAATTACCAATATTAATCAATCAGGTTTATCCGGTTAACGATCTTCTTAAAGGATTGTCAATCAAATTATAAAAGGTTAAGCTCTATTTATGTATAATATTAATACCGGCTCCGGGAAGGACTATTTTACGGTTTCGGAGATCACTTCCCTGATCCGCGGCACCCTGGAATCTGAGTTTCAGAATATCACGATAGAAGGAGAGATTTCTAACTTTCGACCTTCGAGCACCGGGCATTATTATTTCAGCCTTAAGGATGCGGAAGCTATCATTTCGGTGGTCATGTTTAAAAACAGGTTGAGCAAATTGAGCTTCAAGCCGGCGGATGGAATGCTGGTCAAGGCCGGCGGTAATATCTCCGTTTATCCCAAACGGGGCAACTATCAGCTCATCTGTGAAACGCTCATCAAATCCGGGGAGGGCGACCTTCTGGCCATGCTGGAAAAAAGAAAGAAAATGCTGGCCGCCCTGGGGCTTTTTGACCAGGAGAGGAAGAAGCCTCTGCCCCTTTTCCCTTCCCGGGTGGCGGTCGTCACCTCTCCCACGGGCGCGGCGATCAGGGATATCCTGAGAGTGCTAAAAAGAAGAAACGCCGGAATTAATCTGGTAATCCTCCCCGCTCCTGTTCAGGGAGAAGGCGCAGCAGTTATAATCGCCCGGATGATCCGGACGGCCAATCGCTACCGGATGGCCGAAGTGATTATCGTGGGCCGCGGCGGTGGTTCCTTAGAGGACCTTCTTCCTTTTTCCGCCGAAGAGGTGGTGTATGCTATTGCAGAGTCGGAAATTCCGGTCATCTCGGCGGTGGGCCACGAGATCGATATCACCCTATCCGATCTGGCGGCGGACCTGCGGGCCCCCACTCCGTCTTCGGCGGCTGAGCTCGTTTCCGCATCCAGGGCTGAGCTGACCGGCAGAGTGCAGGAGCTCCGAAATGCTATGTTCAATCTCATGTTCCAGCGCCTGGACAGGATCAGACTCATGGTCTCCCAATTTTCCTGGCAGAATCTTGAACGAAACTTCAGGATCCTTCTGCAGCCCTATCTTCTCAGCCTGGACGAAGCCAGGGAAAAAATGACCACCGGAATGAGCAGCCTTCTGCTCGAAAAACGGCATAAGATAGAGCTATTGGCCCAGGCCATCCAATCCCATTCCCCGGTGGAAATTCTTAAGCGCGGCTATGCGGTGGTGATTCATGAAAAAACCAAACAGGCCCTGGTCTCTTCGGAGCAGGTTGAAATTGATGACCGCCTTGACATCAGGCTTCACCGGGGGGGCTTAAAAGCACTGGTAAAGGAGAAGCGGGAATGAAGAGCTTTGAAGAAAGGCTTAACAGGTTGGAAGAATTGAGCGAAAAGCTCAAGACAGGGAATGCCCCACTGGCCGAATCGGTTGCGCTTTTTGAAGAAGGTATTACCCTGGCCAGGGGCCTGGACAAAGAGCTGGCTGAGATCGAGAGAAAAGTTGAGATCCTGGTCAACACGCCGGACCTGGAGGCCGAAGTCCCGCTCAAGCGGGGTGAAACCCGACCGGAAGAATCAGACACTACCCAGGCGGATAGCTCTTTAAAAGCGTCGGACCGTGAGCGAGCTGCCGATCCGGGAGCTTCGGACCGAACCGGGCCTGGACCGGCTCTGGAGCTGTTTCCCGAGCTGGATAAAGATGAGCGGTAATAGGCTATTTAAGCTCTTCGGGAATGATCACCGTATACCCCACCCTCGCCCCTACTTCTTCGAAGCTGCCCAGGGGAAGCTCCAGGGCATAACGGGCGGCCCTCTTCGAAGTGATCGTCTTAAGCGAGAAGGGCTTCATTTCGGCGATCTCGAGAATCTCCCCCCGGCTGGATAAAAACGCCAGGGAAAGCGGGATTTCAGTATTTTTCATCCAGAAGGAAAGATGTTGATCGGTCTCGAAGATAAAAAACATCCCCTCCCGGGCCCCGAGAGACTTGCGAAACATTAACCCCCTCTGTCTCTGTTCTTCCGTGCGGGCCACTTCTATGGTGAAAACCTCTCCGGAGATGAGGAGATCGATTTTTTCAGGCGCTTCCCTGCCCCCGGCCAGGAAGACCGCCAGCAATAGAGCGCCCAGTAATTTATTGAATCCCATCCTGATTGAAGCTTCTCCTAAAATTCATCCAGAAACTGCTGCTTCGCCATATCCAGCCAGCTTTCTTCCGCCCTGCCCTTTTCCCGCAATTCCTCGAATACCTGAACAGCAATATATTTGATACTGAGCGGTTTTTCCAGAGACAATCTGACCTCCTCGAACCTCCAGACTGCGCTTCTCGGGCTTAGAGTATCCGGATTCCCGTATTTCCTGCTCAGTGTCTGAAACATGGTGAAATAATCCAGCTCCTTCTGATTCAGGGCCAGAATCATGATGTACAGCTTCTGCTCATGAAACTGGAAATAGGAGCGCTGGAGATAAGAGTTGCCCTTACACTCAATCAAGGTTTGCTCCGGAACGGGAAGAAAGCTTACATCAGGATCCCCCCTATAATCGAAAAGAGGATCTTTCAGCAGGAGTTCCTTGACCTCATCGATCCCCATTCCCAGCTCGATGCCGCGAAATCCTCTAGCTGGGAGTACGGCTGCAGGGTCGCCCTCCGGGGACGAAGAC
>CAZERV010000092.1:7330-10994 GCA_964514815.1 uncultured Spirochaetaceae bacterium
GGGGATGAAGACGCCTCTACCCTGCGGGCATCTTCGACCTCCGGGGATGGAGACACCTGCGCAGCGAGCTGCACCTGTGAGAAGAGTAAGCAAATTAAGATGATGAGACCTGCTATCATTTTGCTAAAGCTATGCTCAAAGCGGTGGTGAGCTTCAAAACATCCTGATTTCCCTGCCGCACCCGGTGACAGAGCACTGTGGCGATCTTACGAATAATCTTATATCCCAGGGCGGGATTCTCTTCCGCTATTTGCTCGAAGCCTTCTCGCTTGATCTCAAAAAGAAGGCAGCCCGTGGAAGCTGTAAGGGTTGCGCTCCGCACATCATTTTCAAACATGGCCATGTCTCCGAAGAAGGAGACAGATTGAGCGTTTAGCCTGACCATTGACTTTTCGGCCTGGCTGAAACCCCTTTTGCCTAGCTTCAAAGTGAGATTCTTAGTCACCGACACTTCACCGGAAGCAAAGAGGTACATGGAATCCCCGACGTCCCCTTCGCGCATGATGACCGTACCGGCGGGAACCTCCACTCGGCGGGCTATCTTTCGAATTATCTCGATTTCATCATCCGATAGATCGGCCAGTATTTTGATTTTTTTGAAAATCTCGATTCCTGTCAGCTTCTTCTTTTTAAGCATGATTTCCCCCCTACCCCCCTGCGGGGACGAAGACACCTTGCCTCTACTTCGAGGTCCCGATCAGGAAAGCCGTGTCGGACTCTTTAATGATGGTCTCGGCGCCCGGGTTCAAGGCGATCTTATACTCTTCCCTTTCTTCTTCAAGTACATCGATCTCCGCCTCGGCAAATTTCTGCTTGATGAACGCGTCAATGGCGGATGATCCCTCCGAAAGGATATCGTCTAAAGACATCTTTTTCTCTTCTGAGAGCAGTCCGAGCAGAATTCCCACTCCTGCTTTTAGAAAATGCCCGGATAATTCGGAAAAGGTCTTTCCTACAAATGACGCCGGTATCGCTATTTGTTTAATGTAGCTCCTGCTCTCAAAGGAAAGCATTTCTTTCGTAACATGAGGTATTCCGGGGGACATGGTAGCGCTGGCCAGCAGGAAGCCGTTAAACTCCCCATCGACCAGGATATCGTCGATATCGGCCCGCCTCAGGTGCTGCACGTTTTCGGGATTGAGCAGCTCAGCGCTGGTAATTATCCCGGGATTCAAGGCTTTGATAGTCAGTGTTGCCATGATGGTGCGCTCATCGGCATTGGCCTGGGTATTGGGCCCGGAAGTATCCGATATTATGATCGCCGATTTGGCCGTATTTATTGAGGCCCGCTTCAGTACATTTTCATGAACAAAATCGCCGCGGGCGAACCTCAAATCCATGTCCGGATACCTGGCCGAAAGAGCCTGAAATTCTTCCGGGTCCATTTCATTGACCAGGACCACGGCTCTTTTTTCCCCTTTATACAGGTAAAGCAGTCCGGCTAATATTTTTTCGGAGTTCATATTCCAGCCGCAGATAACGGTGTGATTACGTAAATTTATATCCTTCAATCCTTTACCCTCCCTGATTTTCCGGTCCACGAAGATACTGGCTATCGTGCCGGAAAAAACCGAAGTGGCCGCCACTCCCATGAGCATGATAAAAATCGCCAGTATTCTTCCCGTCGGCGTAACCGGGTACCTGTCTCCGTAACCGACCGTGGTGATGGTCACAAAAGCCCACCAGAATGCATCAAAGATCCGGGCGTACATATCCTTGTTCCGGCCAAGCTCTGCCAGAAAAACCAGGGTCCCGCCTAAAAGGCCGAGAATCAAGACAAAGATTAAAAGCTGGGGAAGATTCTCCTTCTTCAGATTCAGATAAAGATTTTTTATCCTGTGGAGAGGCCTGGCGCCGCTTCCGGACTTTTCTTCTTTTTTTTGCATTCATTAATTTTATCGGTCGAAAGCCGGCAGAAAAATAAGCATTTGATTGATTTCCTGTCCTGGTAAACAGTACAATTGAATTGTGAAGAAAGTCATTTTTGCCGGGCTCGCTGCCTTCCTGTTTGCTGCCTGTTCCACTTCCAGGGGAAGCCTTTACCGGGAAACCGTTCGGACCGAAACTGAAACCGTAACTGCTCAAACTGAAGAGGCCCGGTCGGAAGAAGAAACGGTAAAAAAGTCTAAAACCGGCCTTGAAATTGTTTCCGATCCGGAAGAGGCGGAAATCTACCTGGACAACCGCTACCTGGGATTGACTCCTTTGCTCCTTGAGGACCTGGAGCCCGGCAGATACAAGCTTACTCTGAAGAAAAAGGGCTACTACCCGTACAACGGCTGGATAGATTTTTATGAGGACTATTTACTCCATGAAGCCGTTCTCGAACCGATAACCGGAACTTTTAAGATAACCACCGTTCCGGGAAATGCTTTGATTTATCTAGCTACCAGCGAGCTTGAGAGCGGAAGCGCCTCGGAAATTCCCGTCGGAAGCTATTCCCTGAGAGTGAGAGCCTTCGGATACGAGGATTACGTAGCCAGGGTGGAGATCGAGGAAAAGTTGATGACCTCCCTCCGGGTTGAGCTCAAGGCGGCGGAATTCTCCCTTTACGACGTAAGGGCGAGCAAAAAGGTTTTCAATCCCGAAAATGCCGGCCTTCTGGGGAGAACAAGGGTATCCTTTCTGGTAACGAGCTTCGGAAGGGGGCGGGCAGTCGTTCTAAACGAGCAGAATCAAGAGGTATTTTCCCGTGAGTTTTCTTCTTTTAAAACCTGGGAACAGTCTTTTGAGTGGAACGGCAGAGATGATGCGGGTCTGCTCCTTCCCGACGGTTTCTACAAGGTTGTTATTGAAGCCCGTTCCGCCCCGGCTGAGGAGCTTTTCTTCAAGAAAGAGATCTCCGTACAAATAGACAGCAGCCTCCGCATCGACTACCGCAGCCTCTGGAGCGGAAGCGCCGGCCTTCTTTACGCGCCCGTTCCGGAAGTGCTTCCCGATCAAAACATCCAACTTTCGACGCTCATTTTGGCCCACCTCGAATCGCCCGGCGGGGTTTTAAGCTTCAGCGCCCCCTGGAACATTGCCTTCCGGCTCGGATTGAACAATAACCTGGAGATAGACGCCCTGGCCGGTTTAATTATCGGCCATTATCAAAATGAGAGCGGAGCGGGCTCAATTTTTCCCTTCTTTGCCGGCGCTTCTTTAAAAGCCGTGCTGCTGAAACCGAGCGGCAGCTTCGGCCTGGGCTCTTCGGCTCTAATCAGGCTTTCCTACCAGAACGTATCCACAGACAGACTGGCTAACTTCACGGGAATCGGCGCCGGGCTTCCCTCGAGCCTAACTCTCGGACCGGTGGGAATAGTGATTTCCCCGGAAATGGTTCTTTCTTATACCCGGGTCTACCACTACCCCCAATCGGCGCCGGAACCGGGCCTGTTTGTCTGGGCCTACGGAAAAACCGGGCTTATCCTGGACCTCGGCTCGTTGATTTTCGGCGTTTCGGCCAGCTTTCGGACAAAGCCTTTTCAAGAAGGCTTCGGCCTCGATCTTCCCCTGCAGGGCGGAGCGGAGATTCATTGGCTGGTCCCCGGCACCCAGCTATACTTAAGCCTGGCCCTGGCTGCCGAATACTCTTCGCCGGAAAACTTCTATCTTCTCTCAGGCTTAGGCCTCGGCCTTCTGGACTGAGTTTTTTTTCGATATTCAGCCCGGGGGTCAGGAT
>CAZERV010000093.1:0-10985 GCA_964514815.1 uncultured Spirochaetaceae bacterium
GAAATAATCATCTTTGCAATAACCCCACATCTTTAGCATTATTAGTTTTCCGCAAAGGTACGGCCCATTATGCAACATTGAGCAGGAGGGTACGTTTCAAAAATGCTGTATACTCTTTTAATCATCTTAAAAAAATGGAGCAAGATTTAATATGTTCAAAGTCTCAGAAAAATGGAGGAAAACATTTCCTGGTGCAGATGTAGGGGTACTTGTTATCAATAGTGTAAGCAACCCAAAGGCTAATACTTCACTAAATAATCAGAAAACTGAATTAGAAGAGCATTTACATTCCGCTTTTTATAGCTACACTAAAGAGTCGCTCAGGGATATTTCAACAATTAAAGTGTACACCGAGTACTACAGACATTTCAAAAAAACATACCATGTCTTACTTCAATTAGAGTCTGTTGTCTTAAAAGGAAAATCAATACCTAATGTTGCAGCACTTGTAAAAGCTATGTTTATGGCAGAACTTAAGAATATGTTGTTAACAGCGGGCCACGATCTTGATGCTGTACAAAAACCAGTGACAATTGATGTGTCAAGTGGAACTGAGAAATATACACTGCTCAATGGTAAAGATCAGCTATTAAAAGCCGGTGACATGATCATGACAGACGCACAGGGCGTTATTTCAAGTGTCATATATGGCCCAGATAAACGAACACAAATAAGATCAGATACAAATCATGCACTCTTTGTGGTTTATGCACCACAAGGTATAAGCCAACAAGCTGTTCATCAACACCTAAAGGATATTCAAACATACATAATGCTCTTTTCACCACAAGCAATTGTACAATCGCTTGAGATTCTTAGTGCAGGTTGAGTCGAAGGATATTAGCCTATGGCAAAAAAGAAAAAGATTCCTGAGAAATATCAAAGATGGATCGATGCTCGAAATAGATACCATCTTTCTCATGCCCATATCCAGATGGCCAGAGAATTGGGTCTGAATCCTAAGAAGTTTGGCAGTCTCGCCAATACCAAACAGGAGCCATGGAAATTGCCTCTACCTGATTTTATTGAAGAACTCTATTTGCGAAAACTAAAAGAAAAAGAATCATAGCCAACAAGTGAAGATATAATCCAGCAATAGCAGCAAACCTGCTTAATTTGACTCTGAATGTGGATTCTACCACCACCCGTTATCTAATCTTCTTCCTCGGCCCCCCTGGCGCCAAAAAACCACAGCGTCCATGCTGCGGTTTTTTGGCTTATTGTAAGCACGGCACAGGACGTGCCGTGCGTCCTAACCGGATAGTTCCATCCGATTCGCTAAAGGCACCTCCCGATCCAAAACCCTCTTGTTTTTCACCAACCTGCACCCATTGGGGGGAATTCCCGGATTACTATTGACATATATAGTGGTACAGGTTTATATTTAAACCTATGAGGGTAGTTTTTGATACTTGTGTCTGGGTGGCTGCAATAAGAAGTCGTCGAGGAGCAAGCTTTGCTTTGTTAACGGAAATATCCCACAAGCGATTTCAATTTGGAATTTCTGTTCCTCTTTTCCTTGAATATAAGTTTTTATAGCCAAAGCCCAATAAAATAGGTTTGGGCGCTGGACTTTATTATATTTTTTGCGCGCTCGGCGTAAAAAATTCAAAGGAATAGCATGGAATTGCCCATCATTCAGGCATTTAAGCATCTTTCTTTTTCTGATTCTTGACAAAAGGGAGCGAATAAATTTACATTAATTAAGAAATATATTTAGCCACCAACTAGATGGAGGAAGAAAATGAGCATCATTTTGTTTGCCCTTCTTCCTCTTGCTGGTTTGATTCTAGGTTGGGTGATCCGATGGCTGTATGCCAGATTTCAACTTTCTTCAACAGAACAGAGAGCAGAAAGAGTTATACAGGAGGCTTTAAAAGAGGGGGAGACAAAAAAGAAAGAAGCTCTGCTGGAATTAAGAGACAGACAGATCAGGGAGAGAAATCAGCTCGAACGTGAAACTAGAGAAAGACGGACCGAATTACAGCGTTTAGGGCGGCGTTTACTGCAGAAAGAGGAAAACCTAGAAAGAAGGATGGATTCTCTCGAAAAGCAGGAGAGAATTGTTACAAACCGCGAGAGGTCAATTGTCAATAAAGAGGATCTATTAAATAAGGAACAAGAAAAATGGACAAAAGAGATCGAGAAAATCTCCGGGTTGACGACGCAGGAGGCCAAAAAGCTCCTGATTCAGAGCCTTGAAAATGAGGCTCTCCATGAAGCACAGGTAAAAATCAACCTTATTGAACAAGAAGCTCAATTAACGGCCGAGAAGAAATCCAGGGACATCATTGTTACCACCATCCAAAGAATTTCTACGGATGTCAGCTCGGAGGTAACCGTTTCCACCGTAAGCCTGCCGAATGACGAAATGAAGGGTAGAATCATCGGCAGGGAGGGAAGAAATATAAGGACCCTGGAAACACTGACCGGGGTCGATGTCATTATTGACGATACCCCGGAAGCAGTGGTCATTTCTTGTTTCGACCCGATCCGAAAAGAAATCGCCCGGGTTTCGCTGGAGCGGCTGATATCTGATGGCCGCATACATCCGGCCAGGATTGAGGAAATTGTACAAAAGGTGAGTAAAGAAATCAGTCAAACTATCTATGAGGAAGGAGAGAAGATTCTTTTCGAGCTGGGCGTACATAATATGAGTCCGGAAGGAGTAAGATCTCTGGGCCGGCTTCAATTCCGCACCAGTTACGGCCAGAACGTTCTGGCGCATTCTAAAGAAGTAGCGGTGCTGGCCGGTACCCTGGCCGCTGAAATTGGAGCGGATGTGGAAATCGCAAAACGGGGCGCCATGCTCCATGATATCGGCAAAGGAGTTGAATCGGACGGGGAGGGCAACCATGCAGAAGTGGGTATGGAGCTGGCTCGCAAGATCGGGGAGGATCCCCGGGTAGTGAACGCCATTGGCTCCCATCATAATGACATTGAGCCCAGCTGCATAGAAGCGACCATCGTCCAGATCGCCGACGCAATATCGGCAGCAAGACCGGGAGCGAGAAGGGAGACCCTGGACAACTATCTGAAGCGTCTGGAAAACCTGGAAAAGATTGCCGAAGGGTTCCCCGGTGTGGAAAAAGCCTATGCCATTCAGGCCGGCCGCGAGCTTCGAATAATAGTCAACAACGATGAAGTTAATGATGAGGGCGTCAGAAACCTGGCAAAAAATATCGCCAAAAAAATCGAGGCTGAGTTGAAGTACCCCGGCAGGATCAAAGTGACCATCATCCGGGAAACACGGATTGTAGAGTACGCCAGGTAGGAAGGAAGTAGTATTTCGATTGATTAAGACATTAAAAGCACTGGTCCTCGGGGATGTAGTGGGTCAGCCCGGCTGCCGGGCCTTATTCTGGGGTTTACAGTCACTCATCAAGAAAAGAAAGGCCGATCTGGTTATCGTAAACGGTGAGAATGCCGCGGACGGGTTCGGAATGACCCCGGGTATTGTCGAGGGCCTGTTCAAAGCCGGCGCGGATGTGATTACCTCCGGTAATCACATCTGGCAGCACCATGAAATTCTGCCGTTCCTGGAAACCGAGGACCGGCTGCTCAGGCCGGAGAATTATCCTCCCGGAGTGTCGGGAAAAGGGTACTGCACGATCACTAAAAAAGAGGTCCCGATTGCAGTCTTAAACCTGGAAGGAAGGATGCATCTTTCCCGTTTGCGATGCCCGTTTCGAGTCGGAAAGGAACTGATCAACCGCTTAAAGAAAAAGACTCACCTGATTATTGTAGATTTTCATGCCGAGACACTCGAGGAAAAAGAAGCTCTGGCTATCTATCTCGATGGCCAGATTACGGCCCTGATAGGAACTCACACCCATGTGCAGACGGCGGATGAAAAAATATTGAGAGGCGGCACCGGGTATATCACCGATATCGGGATGACCGGGCCTAAGGACAGCGTGATTGGTATGAAGCGGGAGATTTCTCTCAAAAGAAGCCTGACCCAGATGCCCCTGAAGATGGAGGTGGAAGATACAACTCCGGTCATCATGGGAGTCTTGCTCGAGATCGAAGTTTCAAGCGGGAAAACCTTATCTATCGAGCGTTTTCAGGAGGAGTTTCCGGCCTTAAGGTAAAGATGGGATGCGCCAGACTGACATTAAGCGAGCTCTTGAAGCAGCGATATCCGGATATTTCCCGAAAAGAACTTTTCGCTCGTATTCTCTGCGGAGAAGTTGCGGTTAATGGGGACACTATCAGGGAGCCGAAGACGCCGGTAAAGCGAGACTGTGAGATTAACTTCAAACTAGACAAAAAGTTCGTCTCCCGGGGAGGCGAAAAGTTATCTTACGTTCTCCAGGCCTGGCAAGTCCGGGTCGAAGACCTGGTCTTCATCGATGCCGGATCGTCTGCAGGCGGATTTGCAGACTGCCTGCTTAGAAACGGAGCCGCTAAGGTTTTTGCCGTCGATGTGGGTTACAATCAGCTCGATTACCGCCTCCGCCGGGATAAGAGAGTTGTTGTCCTGGAACGAATCAATATCATGTCGATCAGGCGAGAAATGCTTGAGCCTCCGCCCGATGCGGCCGTGGCGGACCTTTCCTTCAGATCCATTAGAAAGGCGGCCTCGCATATTCTGAGCCTGGTAAGCCGGGGCTGGTTAATAGCCTTGATAAAGCCTCAGTTTGAATGGATTAAACCAGATCTCAGTTTTCGCGGTGTCGTTTCCGACCGGGAGAGCCTTGCCTGGATATTAAAGAGCCTGGTTGAGGAGCTGGAGCAGGAAAATGTTTTTGTCTCAAAAATGGCGGCCTCCCCTACCCGGGGCCGGAAAGGAAACCTGGAGTTTTTCTTCCTTTTAACAGGGGAGAGACAGAAGAGTCTACCCGCAATATCTCAACTTTTAGACGGTTTAATCTATGAAGGAGTTCCTTGACAGGGGCTCACCGATAAAGACACCCTCAGGGCCCAGGTAATCCACCGGTTTGCCTTCTATCAAAATTCTGACCTTCTTTATATTGGAAAATTCCGTTACCGAGTAAACAATCTGTTTTAACTGGGCTACGGCTCCTTCTTTGCCGATTGAATAAAACCGGAAAGCCTCGTTGAAGTCCAGGACAGCGGTATTTTTATTGACCTTAATGTTTCTGATTTGAGTGCCGGGCGGAATCAAGGTTATTAGTCCCTGATTTATTTCGGCAGGCAGGGGGCCTTTAAGAAGAATCTCGAGGGTTGAGGTCAGGGGCGCATCCTGATAGTGAATGCTTCTCACCATTCCTTTTAATTCGATTTTCCCCTCCTCTGTAACCGAGATGAAAAAGAGCCTGGCCTTCCGCACCTTCGGCTGCGGACGCTCTTCCTCACTTTTTTCGGCCGGCTTGTTTTCATCTTCAATCTTTACGATAACTTCCCGACTATCTTTTTTAGGTTCGACATTGGAATCATCTCCGGGATTTAAAGGAGTAATTACAACTTCGGGAGGAGTATCTTTTTTCTTTTTGAATGAATCGAAAAACCCTGTTTTTTTGATCACTTCCTGGACCGTGCTTCTATTAAAGAGAAAAACAACCAGGACCAGGAGCACCAGGGCCAGGTAGAAGAGACAGCCAAGAGTATTTTTCTTTTTTTTCACCATGTCCTTTATATCATCGGCATTAGGGAGAAGCTGTTTGATTTGACAGCAGACAAAAAAGCTCTTATATTTACAACCAAATGAAAGTAATAAAGGGTATCATGGTCTCTCCCGGCATTACGATTGGGAAAGCCTTTCTCCATTCTGAAATTAATCTTTCTATACCCCAATATGATATATCTCCCGGCCAGGTATCATATGAAATTGAGCGTTTCAATGTAGCGGTAGTTAAGGCCACCGACGATGTATTGAACCTGAAAAATCAGTCCGGCGCCGAAATAGGCGAAACCGAGCTCAAGTTGATAGACTCCCATCTAATGATGCTCTGTGACCCGGATTTCATCGAAAGGGTAAATAAGCAGGTCAGGACCAAGAAGAAGAATGTGGAATGGGTCCTCCTGAAAGTTGTCGAAGAGACGGTAGAGAAACTGAATGCTTCTGAAGACGATTATTTTAAGGAGCGGATCAATGATGTTCACGATGTGTTCAGGAGAGTCATGAGCCATCTTCTCTACCATAAAAAGATTTCTCTTGCCGAATTAAAGGAAGAATGCATCCTGGTCTGCCATAATCTGCTGCCCTCCGATGCAATATCCATGAACAAGCGCAAGGTTATCGGTATTGCTACCGATGTGGGCGGCAAGACATCCCATACCGCGATCCTGGCCAGGTCGTTCGAGATTCCGGCCGTGCTCGGGCTTTCGGAAATAACAAAAGCCGTTCAGACCGGCGATGAAATTATTGTCGACGGCAACCAGGGAATCGTGATTGTCGATCCCGATGCAAAGACCAAAAGCCAATATATCAATAGCAAAGAAGCCTGGCAGAAACACGAGCTCCAACTCCTTAATTTAAATGAGCTGCCTGCGGAAACCATGGATGGGAAGCTGCTTCAATTGGAGGCTAATATAGAGGTCCCTGAGGAAATTGATTCGGTAATCGCTCACGGAGCCGACGGCATCGGTCTTTACCGGTCCGAATTTCTATACATCCTGCCAAATCTCTTTCCATCGGAAGAGGAACAGCTTAGGGCCTATAAGTACGTCCTCGAATCGATGAAGCCCAAGAGTGTCACCATCCGGACCATCGATCTGGGCGGCGACAAAATAATACCCGGTGTAAAACCTGGCGGTGAAACAAATCCGATTTTGGGCTGGAGGGCGGTGCGTTTTTGCCTTTCTCATCCGGATATTTTCAAGACCCAGTTAAGAGCTCTCCTGCGCTCATCGGTTTATGGCGATCTCAAGATTATGTTCCCGATGATTTCGGGAGTAGAAGAGCTTAATAATATTCTCGAGTTCCTCGAAGAAATAAAGGCTGAATTACGAAGGGAAGGGCTGGAATTTAATGAAGAGGTGCCGGTGGGAATCATGATCGAGGTTCCTTCGGCGGCCTTTACTTCGGATATTCTCGCCAAAAAGGTAAATTTTTTCTCTATCGGCACCAATGATCTCATTCAGTATACTATTGCGGTCGACCGGGAGAATGAGAGAATCGCCTATCTCTATGAGCCTTTTCATCCGGCCGTACTGCGTTTGATCAAGCTGGTTGTCGACAATGCCCATAACCACGGCATACCGGTTGGGATGTGCGGGGAGATGGCCGGCGATGTGAATGCGGCAGTCATTTTATTAGGGCTTGGTCTGGACGAGTTCAGCATGAGTGCGATTGGGATACCGGAGATCAAAAAAATCATCCGGTCGGTGAAGATCAGCGAGGCCGAAGAGGCGGTCGGTAACGTCATGGAAATGAAATCTTACCGGGAAATCGGTGACTTCGTGAAAGCCTGGATGGATGAGCGCTTTGATTTTATCTCCTATTAAAGAGAGGCTTTTCAAAGTCGCCATCCTGGGCAGACCCAATGTGGGCAAATCGACCCTCTTTAACCGCCTGCTGGGAAAGAGAAGGGCGATCACCGACCCGACTCCGGGGGTCACCAGAGATACCTTGGAGTCAGAGTGTGCGATAGAGGATGTTCGTTTCCTTTTAATCGATACGGGCGGCTATAACCTGGAAACAGGCTCTTTGGAAAGAATCATCGCCGACCGCAGTATGAGGAGTGCAGAAGATACCGACTTGATTTTACTGATCGTAGATGTCAATGAGCTGAACGGGGAGGACTACGATTTTATCGAGCGACTACGGAAGTTTGAGGAAAAACTTATTTTGGTCGTAAACAAGGTGGACAACCGGGAGCTTGAATATGCAGTGGAAAATTTTCACGAGCTCGGCTTCCGAAAGCTCCTCGGCGTATCGGCTGCTCATGGCCGGAATGTAGATGAGCTAAAAACCCTCATCTCGGCGGCGGCCCGGAAAACGACGAGGCAGGTGGTTTCATCCGACCCCCTGGGTCGGGATGAAGAGATCGAAAAAGAGTACATTCATTTTTCAATTCTGGGTAAGCCTAATACCGGCAAATCCACTCTCCTCAATTATCTATTGAAGGAGGAAAGATCACTCGTTACCGATTCCCCTGGTACGACCAGGGATCCCATTGAGGGACGATTCTATTATAAAAAGATTCCTTTCCTGGTTGTGGATACGGCCGGGATCCGCAGGAAACAGCGAATCAAAGACGCTGTGGAATATTATTCCGTAAACAGGGCGATTCGAAGCATCTCGGAATCGGACCTGGTTTATCTCTTGATTGATGCAGTAGAGGGATTGTCGGAACAGGATAAAAAGATAGCCTCCCTGGCCGTAAAAAAGGGCAAGGGCATTATCCTGGTTTTGAGCAAGTGGGACCTTCTGAAGGAGGTACCCAACCGGTTTCAGGCGATTGAGGACAGGATTCGCTTCCTCTTTCCGGTACTCGATTTTGCCCCGATATTTCCTATTTCGGCGCTATCCGGTGAAGGGGTCCGCAAACTGCTCGAGGCAACCTTGACTGTCCGGGGGCAGTTGGACAGGCGGGTTGAAACCGCCCGGCTCAACAAGGCCCTGAAAAGTTGGCTGGAAAGCTATCCGCTGCCGGTCAGGGGCAGGAATGTCAGGATTCGCTATGCGACCCAGGTGGAGGTAAATCCGGTAAAGTTCATATTCTTCGTTAACAATCTGAAAGGGTTTCCAATGCAGTATTCTAATTATTTAAAGAATAAGATACGCCGCGAGCTCGGGTTTAGCCTGGTTCCCATAGATCTGGAGTTCAGGGAGACAAGGAGTATCTCCGGGCCTTCCGGGCGCCGTATTTCCCCTAAACCGGGGGTTTAAAAACAGATCGGCGTATGAAAAAATATACTATTAGAGAGGTGAGCGGTTTTTTGAAAATAAAGCCCTACGTCATTCGTTATTGGGAAGATGAGATCCCCTTCATTGCCCCACGGAAGACCAATTCCGGCAGGCGCAGTTATACCGAACGGGATCTCCAAATTCTCGTCCGGGTGAGGCATCTTCTGTACGAAAACAGATACACGATTGAGGGAGCCCGCAGGAAGATCTGGGCCGAGCTGAATATTCCCAATCCCGACCTTAAATCCAGGATAGCCGCAGTGCGAAGCGATCTGTTAAGCATCTGGTCCAGAATAAAGAGGCTAAACTAAGAGCCCATGACCTCAACTCGCTCCGGGCCCCGGACCTGGAAGCATTGAAGAACAGGCTGAAAGGTTCCGTAAATAGTATTAGTGAAGAAACACTGCTTTCTTAAAGCTCTTTACTTTTTTATCATCCTGGGCTGCTCAGTCCTCCCGGGCTGGTCCCAGGACTTCAGAGGATTTGCTTTAGACCCGGCCGGGAACAAGTCTTCTTTGCCGGAAAACTATGAGGCCCGCAGTTCTTTCAAGGATTTGATCTTCTCACCCATCTCAGAGCTTACCGCCGGCAAAGCCGTGACTATCCGCCAGCGTGAAAATTCTCAACGGGTGAGGATTCAAATTGAATCCGGCAGGGATAGTAGCTATCTGCTCTTCTTAAACGATCGGAAAAATCAATTTCCTATCGCCGGACGGGGCAACTTCATCATCAAGCGCGCTTCCGGCGATGGGAAATTCATTCAAATCAAAGTCTTTATCCGCAACAACCCGGGCTGTTTTATCCGTCTTTTTCCACTCTCCGGAGGGAAAAGATCGGTGATGGATGTATTCTTATTCGGAGTGCCCGTTTATAAACAGGTTGTGCTTCCTGTCGATTTCCAGGTCTTCCTGACGGCTCCTATGTCCAGGATCATGGAGATGTCGGCTCCGACCGTAGATTGGAAGCTCCTGCTGTATGATGGCGATGATGAATCCGATCGAAAAGCCAGGGATCTGGTCGAGAAAATCAGGGAGTTTTTGCCCTTTCTTCCTGATGCCGAGGATGGGGCCCTGGATGCCGAAGGCAGGCTGGTTTTTATCAGGGACGGGAGTTTTCAGGTTGAAACCTCGACTGATACTGCCGGGCATACCGGGACCCTCTCCCCGCCTGAAGCAGGCCTCAACTGTTCGGGCTTTACAAAATGGGTTGTGGACGGCCTCTACTTTCCTCTTATGGGCCGCTATCTGGATATTTCCGCCTTGAAGAAAAAACATATCCTCTACCGGGGCAACCGTTGGAGCGCCCGCTATGAACAGGAGCGGGACCCTTACTTCGGGCTGGATTGGTCGAGAAACCTGGCCGCAGAACTTCTGGAGGCGCAAAATGGAGAGCCGACGGTGGATCCCCAGACCGCCGATGTCCGGGAAACAGCCTTCCTGCGCTATACCGAAGACGTGGGCTATCCGATAGATGAGCTCGGGCTTCTTCTCTACCTTGAGAGCCGGCAAAACCCCGGTCATTTCTATATCGGCTCCATCAATCACGAGTATGGGAGCAAGCCGGTGCTGAGGCAGCATTTTCACCTGGTGGTCCTGTTTCCCCATTTTTCCGGTAACGGTTCATTTCAAGTGATAGTGTTTTCGAGAAATCAGGAAATGAGCCTTTCTGAGTTCAAAAAAATCTATAGAAACGATTTTATTCATCTGGTTCGCCTGCGCACCTGGGGAGAGTTTACGCCTCAAGTCCCGGCCACACCCTGATCTGGCAGGCTCTCAGAGTTCCCTGGGAAAATTATACGGATAGCGCTGCATTGAGGAATTTTGGAAAAATAGACGCACGGATTTATTTTTCCATTTTTTTTGGACAAACTGACGCCCAGGACCCGTTTTCAAGCTCGATCTGGGCGGAAACCCATAAAAATTAGAAGCAAGGCGTCTATTTTTCCAGGTTTTTACAGTGTTTTATGCTATTCCTTTGAATTTTTTGCGCTGAACGCGCAAAAAATATAAAAAGTCCAGCGCCCAAACCTATTTTATTGGACTTTGTCTATAAAAACTTAGGTTGCGGATGAAATTCGTAGATGCCTGCTAGGCTGCCGAAGGTACCCACAGGTGTCTTCATGCCCGCAGGGTAGCGTACATCCTCGCAGGTCGAAGATGCCCGCAGG
>CAZERV010000094.1:0-10831 GCA_964514815.1 uncultured Spirochaetaceae bacterium
CAATTCCACCGCCGGCCGGGTGGTCTCATCCGACACCATGTGTCGGGCTCGCCGCGGACTGTACTCCCGGCGCGGCCATGCCGGAAAAGGCAGACTCGCCGGCATTCGATGGTGGTTTGATTGACTAAAACGCATATAATGTTATAATAATAATATTATTTGAGCCGCCTAAAATCAAATATGACAGAAAAACAGCTGACATTTAAGGAAAATGAAATCATCCAGATTCTGAACAAGGTCTATCTTAACTTTAAGGAAGGCCTTTTTAAAGAATCAATCCCGCTGCTTGAAGAGGCAATAACCATAGATTTCGAGTATCCGGATATTACCGCGGCTATTAAGTGCACTAATTTCTGGCTGGAAAGGGAAGAAAGGATGCAGGCAATCGACGGCAGCTACGAAAAAGGCGAGTATCTCTTGAACCAGTGGAAGGTGTTTATAGGTTTTATATTTAAGATGAAAGAAGTCTCAGAAAGATGCATTTTTACAATCAAACATTACATATTCGGCCAGGCTTTAGAAAATTACCTTACTCTCTACCAGGAATCGGAATTAAATGACCCCGGGATTCTGCTGCGACTGGGCAGATGTCATAAAGAAAGAGGAAATTTCGAAAATGCAATTCAGTTCTTGGAAATCGCCAGCCAACAGAAACAGGATGATGCGGTAATTCTGGCCGAGCTGGCCGATTGTTACTCCCTTGTTAACGAGAACAGGGCGGCTAAGGTATTTTTCAGAGAAGCTTTTTTCCTCGATCCGCAGGTCATTGAGCTTTCTTACCTGGAATCTCCCATGATTCAGCGCCTGATTGAAAAATTAAAAAACCTTGGTTATGATGGGGATGAGCTGAGGGAGTGGATACCCGTCTACGGGTCCATCTACGGCCTGTTCAATGTAAGACGTGAGCTTCGCCCCCTTGAATTGGGAAAATTAAAACAATCGATTTATCAGCTTGAAAAGGAAGTCAGTCAGGAAAAGCATAAACGGGCGGCTCCCCGCCTGTTTAATCGCTACTTCTGGTTGATAGATCATTATGTCAGCACAAACGAAGACAGGTTAAAAATTGAAGAGATTCTTGATAAGATAAGAGAGCTCAACCCGGCGATTTATGAAAAATATATAAATTAAGAAATAGAAGTACAGGAGTAATTGAGATGTCAGATAAACTATTAAAAACCATAAATGAGCTTTTAAATGAGGAAAAATGGACCCGAGCCACATTGAACAGCTATTCCATAAACAATTTCATGGAATTGGATAAAATAGTAGCTCAAACCAGAGAGGCAGGAGTTCAGAAAGAAGTTCAGGAACTGTGCGAAGAGCATCTCGGACATACAAAAAACAGCATCATTGCCCTGTATATCGCCGGGATCATCGCCTTGAGTAAGCAGCTCGTTGACGATTCAAATTTAATAATACTGATAAACATTTTCACGGATAATCATAAATGGAACATTGTTGAGTATCTTTGCAATAGAATTCTTGAGTTTGGCGAAAACAAGTTCGCCTTAAGGACCCTGACCGAATCTTACGAGAGCAAAAACGAGCAGGAAAAAAAATACCATGTTTGGGAGCGGCTTATAAAGGTCGATTATGAAGAAGCGGAAATAGTGAAACAGTTGGCTGAAAAAAAAGAACAGGCCGGGGAGCTGGAGAGCGCAATTGAATACTATAAAAAAGCTCTGCACCGTTTTATCAATAAAAAGATGTTTTCAAATGTCAAGGAAATCTGGGAAAAACTTATTGAGTATGCACCCGAGGACACGGATTTCTTTTTCGCAATCGAGCGCAAAATAGTAGTGGTCTTAAGTAATGAAAGGGCGGCCATGCTCTTAAATATTCTTTTCCCCTATTCCAAAAAAAATAAGGATTGGGATACGGCGATTGAAATATTGAAGCGGATCCTGGTCCATGACCCCAAGGATCAGGCTGCGAGGAAGGAAATTGTCGAATGTTTTCACAAAAAATACCAAGAACACAGCCAGCTTGAAGAATATATCCGCATCTCCAATCTCAATCAAAACTGGAGGAATGTGCATGATGCGATTAAAGATTTTGAAAAGCACATCTCTTTTGACACAGGCAATTATGTTAATCACCGGAGCTGGGGAATAGGAAAAATCTCCAATATTAAAGATGATCTATTTATCATAGATTTTGCTTCAAAGCCGGGTCACGAAATGTCCTTAAAAATGGCCGTCAATGCCCTGGAAATATTGAAACCGGACCATATCTGGGTATTAAAAAGCACTCAGGCAAAGGTTGAGCTTAATAAAAAGGTTAAAACCGATTTGGTTTGGGCCTTGAAAACCATAATTAAAAGCTTTAATAATGTGGCAGATATGAAAAAGATCAAATCCGAGCTCGTTCCGGATATTTTAAGCTCAAATGAATGGTCCAAATGGAGCTCAGAAGCTCGAAAAATCCTGAAGACAGATCCTGCTTTCGGGAATTTACCCGATAAGCTGGATAAATTTGTGGTCCGGGATAAGCCGATATCCTTTGAGGAAAAAGCATTCAATAAATTCAAAGCGGAAAATAATTTTTTTGATCGAGTACGGTCAATTCAAGAATTTCTCGATCATGCCGATCCTGATTCGGATTATTTCGCGGAAATGTTTTCTTATTTCACCGGTTTTGCCAGGGCCTTTTCCGTAGTTTCCGAATTGGTCGTTTCCAGCTTTTTGCTGATTAATAAAATCAGTGCGGTTCATCCTTATCTCAATCCGGGGTTAGATTACACTTTCGAAGACCTGTTTAACAAGATTGAAGACCCGGAAGATGTCTTCAATAAAATTACCGATACGGATCTTAAGCGGAGTTTCCTCTTGAATATCAAGGAGAATCTTGCCAACTGGCCTGAAATCTTTGCCAAACTATTCCATCTTTATCAAAGTAAATTAATAATAGACGAATTGGTCAATAATAAAAAATGGGATATTCTCAATGGAATGTGCAGCCAGATCCTTACTCACTACAAGGAATACAGGGAATCTTTTGTCTGGTTGGCCAGGAATCTTGTAGATGAAAAATGGTTTACGAAATTAGATATCCGGCTTGAAAAGATACTGATCGGTATGATTCACCTTCTCGACATCACTTATCGAGAGATAAATAACAAACGTGACGTCAGTACAAATAAAAGGTTCAACAAACAGATCCAGGATTTTCTCTTTAAAGAAGAAAAACTCATGGACTATCTGCTTAAATCGGGCGATGAGTCCATTACCAGGCTTTTTACCCTGGTTGATGATATCAAGGAGCTCGATCCATCGTTGAAGATACAGATAAAGCACAGGATAAAAGAGCGGTATCCTGACTATAAATTCCTGGGAGAAATGGAGAAGGAAACGATAAACATGGGTCTGCTGGTAACCCGGGCAGGTTATGAGAACAAGCAGAGAGATCTTCGCCGTATCCTGGAGGTTGAGATTCCGGAAAATTCCAAAGAGATCGGAATCGCCATGTCTAAAGGAGACTTAAGAGAAAACGCGGAGTATAAAGCCGCTTTAGAAAAACAGGAACTTTTGAAATCTGCCGTATTGAAATTACAGGAAGAGCTTCAGAAGGCCCAGATCTTCGATGAAAACCAGATTGATACGAAGTCAATATCTTTCGGAACCAGGGCCAGAATGCGCAATCTGATTAACGACAGCATCGAAGAATATTTTATCTGGGGACCCTGGGAGTCAGAGCCTTCAAAAAATATTATTTCCTATTTATCTCCCCTGGGGGTGGAGCTCTGGAATCATAAGGAGGGCGATGAGCTGAAATTCACTATCAATGAACATAAGTTTCGATATATTATTGACAAAATAGCAAAAGCACAATTGTCTTAAATATATGAGTGCTTTAAATAAAAAGATAATCCTTGCCATAAGAATAATGGTTTTTTTTGCCCTCTCTTGCAGTCTGCCTGAAACGGCCCGAGCCGAGGCAGGGGGAATCGATGTTATTGTCATGGTCGATACTTCAGGGAGCATGTTTCCCTTCTTTGATGATCTGATCCAATACCTTCTGCGGGATATTCTGGAGCGAAGACTACAGCCGGGAGACAATTTTCACCTCCTGAGTTTTGCCGGCTTTCCCGGACCGGAAGTTTCGACCCAGGTTGATGATGCCCTCTCTTTAGAAAAAGTAATTGAGCGGATTCTGCTGCTCAATGCTCTAGGCAAGTATACCGATCTGGTCGCGGCCGTTCAATATCTTTATAACTACACCAAGGCCCTGCCTGAGAAGAATAAAAAACTGGTGCTTCTTCTAACGGATGGAATACATGATCCCCCTCCGGAAAGTCCAAATCAGATGGATGCGGAGCGGGTAAGGCAGGAGCTGCTTGCCAGCGCCCAAAAAATTAAAAAGGAGGGCTGGAATGTGCACATTCTGCAAATGCCCGAAACCGCCCGACCCCCTGGGTCGGATGAAACCAAGTCTGTTTTAAAAGACTTCGCCGAAGCTCTTGGGGCAGATGTTTATCCTTACGAACAGGATGAAAATGAAATCCTGGCGGGCCGGGTAACAGGATTCCCTACCCTTGAGTTTCCGGAAGACCTGGGCCGGGTAGGAAGAAAGTTTAAAGCAAGATTTGTAGTGAGGAATTTCAGCGGCGAAGTAATTTCCATGAAATTGATTGAAGTCTTGAGTGACGGCGACAATATTTTAGCCGATGAAGTTAAAATCAAGGTGAGACGCGGACAAAAAAAGGCCTTTTCTGTCCCAATCACCCTGCCGGAAGAAATCCCTGAGGGAAAGCACGACCTGCCGATCCACCTCTTATTCGCCGATCGGAGCCTGCGCATCTCTCCGAAAGAAGGACGCCTGATTTTTTCATATTACAAATCAGCCCCGGCCGCCAGGATCTGGGGCCTCTACATTCTCTATCTGATAGCCGCCCTCCTCCTCCTTTTTCTGATCATTCGCCTCCTTATCCTTCTTCGCGACCGGATTCAACGCTTATCGACTGCACCGTTTTACACAGATGCAGGGGGAGCCGGTAAGGCAAAATACCGGCACCGTCCCCTTATTATGCGGGTCGAGGAACAAAACACCAATATCGGTAGCCGCAATATTCATCCGGTCCCGCCGGGCGCCTCCCGGAGCGTGGGAGGCCGCGGATCGACTTTCTTGATTTTTTATGTTCCTGTACCGAGGAGGATCGGGGACATCAGAAATGACGGAAACAGTTATAATTTCGTTCCTAAGCGCAGGGAGTTTTTTCCGGATTTAACTAAAAACTTGCCGGATTGTCTGAACAAGGAGATTCAGGCCAGGTCTAAACGCGGCCACCGGATTGTCTTCAAATTTCAGGAGTATATCTCTCCTCTCGAGCAAATAAATAATCTGATGCGGTCTATCAGACACGCCGAAGATGAGGTGGTTTCATCCGACCCCTTGGATCGGGTTGATAAAGAGAACAACTAGAGCTTTTCCAGGGCCGAGAGGGCGACCTGGCGCACGGCAGAATGTGGATCCTCGGTAGAAAGAGTTTTAATCTTGTCTTTGAGATCCAGGAACTGATTTTTGGTAATCCCGCGAATTCCGTAAATCCGCAAGAGCATATTTTTACTTTCTAAGAATTTCTGAAAAATTCTCTTCAATCCCCTTCCTTTGAGTTGAGCCAGTTTTTTGCCGGTAAACTCCAGCGCTTTCTGGTCCTTGCTTTCCCATTCGGTCTCGATCACTTCATCGACCGCCGGTAAGACGGCATTCAGATTCTTATCTGCCAGGGCATCGAAAGACGCTTCCCGGTACCAGAGGGATTTTATCTTATCCAGGTATGATTCCTTCAAGAAGGCAAAAGCATTACCGGTGCCGATCTCCCCTAGGCTTTTCAAGGCCTGGAGGCGTACCTTCTTTTCAGGATCGTGCTCGGCCTTGTAGATGAGAATGTTCACCGCCTTCTTCGCCTCTTTCCTGGCCAGCGCTTCGGCAGAGGCGATTCTCACCCTTACATTTGAATCTTTCAATCCCTGGATCAGAATATTTTCCACTTCGTCAATGGCAAAATTGGCCAGGGCCGAAGCTGCATACGCTCTTATCAGGCTGTCGTTTTCTGAGAATAATCCCTTCAAAACCGGTATTGCCTGCTCATCGCCTATTTTACCGAGAGAAATGGCGGCATACATGCGCAGGAATTTTTCCTCATCCCCGTCGCTTGCAATCCGGATTAAAGTGTCCACAGCTTCCCCGTATTTGAGCTCACCCAATGCCAGCACAATTTCTGTTCTCAGTTCTTCCGGAAAATCGGCATCGGCCAGTTTTTCGAGTATAAGCTTTCCCGCTTCTCCGCTGCCGCTCTTCCCCAGGGCGTTGACCGCGCTCTCTGCGATTCGAGTATTCTCATGATCGATGAGCTCAATCATCTTTTTAGTCGCATTTCCGGTATTTAGGGCGGCAAGATACCGTATAAGGGAGGTTATCAGCTCCGGGTCCTCAATATCTTCGTTTCCCAACAAAGCCAGGGCAGTATCTTCGGCTTCTATGTATTCTATCCGGCCGAAAAAGTCTAATACTTCCCGGCGGACTTTGGGGTTTAAAGATTCTTCAAAGACCGAAAGCAGCTCTTTGTTCAGCGATCTTTCATCCGCTTCTTTTATATTCTTGATAACCCGGATAATCTCGCTGTCAATTCCGTATAAAAGGACCTCTTTCCAATCTTCGGTAATAGGCCGGTCCTTATCTTCCTCGCCGAAAAGGAAAGAACAAAGAGTAAGGTTCATGATCAGGACTAAAACGGCTCTTCTCATTATTTCTTCATTCTCTTCTTGATAACATCCCGGACAATCTCAATGCCGGTCAGGCGATACATCAACAAAACGATTCCCCCCCCGCCGGAGAGGGCGGCTATCAACAGCAGAAAATTCCTGAAAGAGCTTCCCCGGGTCCAAAATCCCGCCGTAAGCTTAAGGTAGGCCGGCAAGAAAACCGCGAAAGGCAGCATGGAGAGGAAAACCCGAAAAATAGTGCGCAGGATCATTCTGCCATTCAAAGTCTTCAATTGCCGGCGGGTGAGAATTAAAAGCAGAATCAGCCCGATCGAAAAAGCAATCGAGTTCGCCAGGGCAAGCCCGGTCACCCCGAGATAAGTCTCTTTGAGCCAGAGGGAAAGGATAATATCTACCGCGCAGACCAGGGCGGAGACGAGCAAGGGAGTGCGAAAATCCTTCATGGCGTAAAAGAATCGCTGCAAGAATGTGTAGCTCCCGACGCTGAAAAGCCCCAGCGAAAACCCAATTAAAACTCTGGAGGCCATCAGGGTGTTTTGGGCGCTAAATTTATACCGTTCAAGAGCGACGCCTATTATTTCCTTCCCCATCAGTATGTACACCAAAGAGGCCGGGATCAGTAAAATAAGAAGGAAGCGAAGGCCGTAACTTACCGATTCTATCAAGCCCTTCCGGTCGCTAATGGCTGCCTGCTTGCTCATACGGGGGAATAAAACGGTTACGATGGAGGTGGAAAAGATGCCGAAAGGAAGCTGCCAGAAAACCAGGGCATTGCTCAATGCCGAGGTGCTTCCGTCTTCAAGGCCGCTGGCGAAGAGAACGGCAACCTGCTGGTTGATAGCAAAGATAGAGGCGGATAGGAGTACCGGAATCCAGGACTTGAGAATTTTCTTGAAAGCTTCATAGCGGAAATGGAAATCAAGCCTGAGATCGTAACCCAGGCGGAAAAAAGAAGGGAGTTGAAATATAACCTGGGTAATTCCCCCCAGCAGGATCCCCACCGCCATGGAATAAATGCCGAGCCTCCTGTGCAGGATTAGCGTTGACCCGATCACACAAATTGAAAAGAGAAGAGGAGTTAAGGCGGGAATCACAAAAATATTATTAGAATTGAGCACAGCCATGATAACGGCACTCAAACTGATAAACAGCAAATAACCGAAAACCCAGCGAAATAAATAGACCGAAAGCCGCATCTTTTCGGGCGCCGGAAACGACAGCAGAACTCCAATAATGGGCCTGGCGAAGATAATCGAGAGACCGACTAAGGGAAGCATGATGGTTAGTTGAAAGGAAACAATCGAGCGGGTCAATTTCCTGGGCATTTCCAGGCTTGAATCTTCCACCAGGCTGGAAGATAAGGAGGGGATAAATGCGGAGGAGAGCGCTCCTTCGGCCAGGAGCTTGCGTAAATTATTTGGAATGGTGAATACCGCATTCCAGACATCCGCCACCCCGGATGCTCCGAAGACAGCGCCGATGACGGCGATTCTTATGAAGCCGAGCAAGCGGGAAGTAGCAGTGCAACCCATAACCAGGACTGTTATAAACGCACTCTTCTTAATTTTTTGAATCTGTTCGATTTTTACCTATCCCTTCCTGCTTCGAATGTTACTAAACCGCCTATTACATGATACCGGTCCTCGATGTAGATCATCCAGGACCCTTTCTGGGGGGTAAACCAGACCAGGGTATTATTGTAACCCGGTCTTACCTTGATCAGCCTGGAAAATAGCACATTACCTTCTTTGAAAAACTTTAAGGTCATGAACTGGGTTTCTGCATATTCACTCTGAATAACCAGCTTTACCGGATAACCTGGTAAGAGAGGATATTCAAGCTTATTTTTTTTAACCCCCCCGCCTACCTGAAACTCTATTTCCGGAACCCTGATATGGAACGGACGTCGGGCGGAGAGTATCCTCTTCTTATAATAATTTTCCTCCAGGGAAGATATAATCACCCCGGTCTCTCTTCCTTCCGAAGCGGCATGAATGAAGCGCCGGCTTCCGATGTAAATCCCTACATGAGAGGGGCCCGAGCCCATAGTGTCAAAAAAAATCAGGTCCCCGGGCAGCAGATTGCCCTCAACTTCATCTCCGTAATTATACAGGGAGTTTACCTGCCTGGGCAGCGTTATTCCTGCCGCTTCATTAAACACCCTGTAAACAAAGCCCGAACAGTCCATTCCGGTCCGCTCCGCCCCTCCATAGAGATACGGAGTATTGAGAAAATCATAGGCCTTCTGAATTATTTCTGTATGCAGAAAAAGATCTTCTTCAATTATTACGGAGCCGGCCCGGACCGGGATTTGAAGAATTATGAGCAGCGTAATTACAGCCGGCAGGCTCATTTTTATCACCTTATCCTCGCTCCTCAAGCTCATTAAATCTGATAATTTTTTTGAGCTTTCTTTGATCTCTCTATATAGTGTTCGGCACTTTTCTTGATTTCTTCCAGCTCTTCGGAAGTTAATTTTCTCACCGCCCTGGCCGGTGAACCGATTATCAGGGAGCCTTCAGGAAAGACCTTGCCCCCAGTGACCAGGGAACCGGCCCCGACCACGCAGTTGGAACCGATTTCGGCATTGTTCAGGATTATCGCTCCCATCCCGACAATACAATAGTCTTTAACCGTACAGGAGTGAATGACAGCCCCGTGCCCGACAGTGACATACCGGCCCAGGCTGGTAGTCTCGCCCTGGTCGCAGTGCAGCACGGCCCCGTCCTGAATGTTTGTGCCCGGTCCCACCCGAATCGGTCCTATATCTCCCCTGAGCACGGCTCCGAACCAGACTGAGGAATCCTGCTCAAGAATCACATCGCCGGCTATTTCGGCGTTCCAGGCTATAAACAGGGCTTTCTCAACATCCGGAGTCTTACCTTCATAAGCGTGAATCATGGGTGCTCCTCCTGGTATAGGTGTCCAAAAATTGGCTTTTAAACGCCTTAAACGAGTCGTTTGAAATGGCTTTCCTGATGGAAAGGATCAGTTGATGAATAAAGTATAGATTATGATAGGTGGCCAGCATGGCGGCCAGGATTTCTTTTGTTTTAAAAAGGTGGCGCAGGTAGGAACGCGAGTACCTGGTGCACACGGAGCACGAGCAGCCGGAATCGATCGGGTCCGTGTCCAGTCTATTCGCTTCTTTTTTTAATGACAGGGGTCCGTATTGAGTAAAGACTTGCGCATTTCTCGCTGTCCGGGTAGGAAGCACACAGTCAAAGAGATCGATCCCGTTTTCAACCGCTTCCAGGATATACTCGGGGGTCCCGATGCCCATGAGGTAGCGGGGGCATCGGTCCGGCAGAAAACCAGCCGTGTAGCCGAGAAACTCCTGAAACTTCCCAAACGGCTCTCCGACCGAGAGCCCTCCGATGGCGTAGCCTGGAAAGCCCAGAGAAATTATTTCCTCCGCGCTTCTCTTGCGCAGGTCTTTATAGAAATTGCCCTGAATGATACCGAACAATTGTCCGACACCAGGTGTCGGATGAGACCATCCGACACCAGGTGTCGGATGAGACCATCCGACACACTGGGCAGAGCGAAGCTCGGCCCAGTGTGTCAGGCTGCGCCCGGCCCAATCGGTAGTAAGCTTACAAGCCCTCAGCGCTTCCTCTCTCGAAGCTTCCGGGGAAGTACAGACATCGAGGGGCATCAGGATATCACTGCCAAAAACCTGTTGAATATCTATGACATCTTCCGGAGTCAGCCTGTGAGTCGAGCCGTCGAGATGGGATTTGAAACAGACCCCGTTCTCTTCAATTTTCCGGAAAGGAGATAATGAAAATACCTGGTAGCCACCGGAGTCGGTCAAAATATTATGTTCCCAGGCCATGAATCTATGCAGTCCACCGCTGTGCCTGATTACCTCGACACCCGGCCTGAGATAGAGATGGTAAGTATTGCTCAGAATGAGATTGATTCCGATCTCCTCCATATCCTCGCCGCGGATGGCCTTTACGGTAGCATTTGTCCCTACCGGTATGAAGGCCGGGGTCGGCACGGTCCCGTGGACCAGATCCAGGCGGGCGTGCCTGGCCCTGGAATTAGAGTCTTTATGAATGACTGTAAAGCCCATTACAGGTGGTTTCATCCGACCCCCT
>CAZERV010000095.1:0-10419 GCA_964514815.1 uncultured Spirochaetaceae bacterium
ACATTGAAAGTCTCCATAGATCTTTGTAAGTTCTATGATGTGGATCCTCAATAGTTTGTTTTGTCTCGTTCTTATTGGAGGAGGTATTTATGCAGTTTGTCAGTGCAAGAGATTTGAGAAATAGACCCGGACATATATGGAAAGAGCTTAAAAAAAATGAAGAAATTGTCATTACATCTAACGGGAAACCGGTTGCTTTGATGATCTCTGTAACCGAGGACAATCTCGAAGAGGAAGTAAAAGCCCGCCGCCAGGCAAAAGTACAGCTTTCTATTACAAAAATGCAGAAGGGCGCTAAAGAAAAAGGGCTTGATCGGATGACCCTTGAAGAAATAAATGGAATCATAACTGAAACCAGGCGAAAAAGAAATAAATGAGGATCGTCCTCGATACAAATGTTCTCGTTTCAGCTCTTCTAACACCACACGGAAGCCCTGCTCGAATTTCGGATCTTATCAGACAATATAAATTGAAACTCTGTTTTGATACACGCATAATGGAGGAGTATGAAGAAGTCTTAAAACGCCCGGAATTTACCTTTTCTAATGAAGATATAACTACGCTATTGGACTTTCTGCAGGAAAATGGAGAGGTGATTTCATCCTTACCCCTTATTGATAGGTTGCCTGACCCCGATGATGAACCTTTTTTAGAAGTTGCCTTATCCGGCAGAACTGATGTTCTTGTCACAGGCAATATTAAGCATTATCCGGCAGAATTGAGATGCGGTGTAAAAGTAACAGTTCCCACTGAGTTCCTGGACCATTGGCGAAAAAATCAGCCATCTTGAGAGATCTCACAGTAGGTTTTCAGGAAGCCCACCCAGTAATTCCCGCCGTCTTCTCAATTGGCCCATCAAAAACCGGCCAATTCAGCTCTAGTAGCCGGTCCATTTATGCTTTTAATTCTCTCAAAATTGGATTGGATGGTATCAAAATAATAGACCTGGATAGGGCCGGCAATACACCGTTGTATCTGCAAATCAAAGAGCATATCGCCAACCTGGTAGAGAAGAGCCTTCTCCTTCCCGGGAGCAGACTCCCGGCCACCCGGGAACTGGCCGGTTCTCTTGAGGTGAGCAGGAATACGGTGGTTGAGGCCTACCAGGAGTTGGAGGTTAGCGGGCTCATCATCTCCCGGGTGGGCAGGGGTGCTTTCGTCTGCCGGCATCTTCCTCCAGGTATTTCGCCCCGGAAAAGCGGCGCAAAACCGACAATGAGCTATGAAGGACTGCTTTCCACAAGCTGGCTTCGGCCCTGCCGGACCGGGATTTATTCCCGCTTTTGGAGTTCCGGGATTGCCTCCAGTCCGCCATGAGGCATTACAGGGCCGACCTCCTCACCGTCGGTCCTCCCCGGGGGTTTCAACCGCTTCTGGAAAATCTCACCTATCCCGGCGCACTCGGGGTGTTTCGCTCCCTCCAGGCCAACTGCATAGGAATTCCGGTGGATTCCGACGGGATCAGGGTGGATATCCTGGAAAACGTCCTCAACCGCAGAAGCGCCAAGCTTCTTTATACAATTCCAACCTTCCAGAATCCCACCGGCACCAGCCTCTCGATGGAGAGAAGAAAGCGCCTGGTGGAAATCTGCCGGGAGCATAAGGTTATCATTGTCGAGGATGATTATGCGCATGAGTTGGGTTTCGAAGGAAGTGAATCTTTCCCCCTGAAAGCGTGGGATGAATATGATGAGGTTATCTATATGGGGAGTTTCTCGGAGATCCTATTTCCGGGAATCAGACTGAGCTGGATTTTGGCTTCCCGGCCGGTAATTGACAGGCTACTCTTAATAAAAGAATCCTCTGACCTTTACACCAATCGCATTCTCCAGGGGGCGCTTTTGGAGTTCTTCCAAAGGGGCCTTTTAGAAAAACATCTCAAGAAGAAACGGCTGATTTACCGGAGAAGGCGGGACATCATGCTGGAAGCTCTGGGTAAGTATTTCCCCGAGGAAATTTCCTGGCAGAAGCCGCTGGGAGGCCTTTTCCAATGGGTGGACCTGCCCCCGGGAATCGATGCCCTCTCACTGCTTCTGAAGAGCAGGGAGCGTGGGGTGGTCTTCGCACCGGACCGCATATTCTCGGTGGAGGAGTGGGAGAGAGGGGGGTTCCGTCTGGGATTCGCCAATCTGGACGGAGAAAAGATTGAGAAAGGGGTGAGGGTCCTGGGTGAGATTTTAATAGAGGCTTTAAAGAAAGGTTGAAAGGAATCAAAAAGCCCGCTTTGAGGGCTGCACTGGTTAGAATATTGTTTTAAGGAGGTGATTTTTATGGAGAAATCGACGTTTGCCACAAGGAAAGGCCTGGCCCAGATGCTGAAGGGAGGCGTTATTATGGATGTGGTCAACCCGGAGCAGGCTGCCATGGCGGAAAGGACCGGCGCAGTGGCGGTCATGGCCCTGGAAAGAGTGCCTGCGGACATCCGAGCTTCCGGAGGCGTGGCCCGCATGTGCGACCCTGCTACCATCGAAGCAATCATGGAAGCGGTCACAGTCCCGGTGATGGCGAAAGCAAGAATAGGGCACTTTGTAGAAGCCCGGATACTGGAGGCCTTAGGAGTAGATTACATCGAAGAAAGCGAGGTCTTAACCCCGGCGGACGAAGAGCACCATATCGATAAACATAATTTCAAAGTGCCCTGCGTCTGCGGTGCCAGGGACCTCGGAGAGGCGCTGCGCCACATGCGCGCCATTATGGATGAGTTGCGCAAACTGAAGAGCATGGATAAAAGCGAGCTCATGGCCGCCAGGGGCAGGTAGAATCGGGAGATGAAAATAGGAGTTCTGGCGCTGCAGGGTTCCTTCCAGGAGCATGTCTGGGCGCTCAAGCGCCTGGAGGTCGATCACGTTCCGGTCAGGCTGCCGGATCAGCTTGTTGAATTGGATGGGCTAATAATTCCGGGAGGAGAAAGCACCGCCATTGGGAAGCTCATGGAGCGTTATGGTTTCATCGACAGGATAAGAGACCTGGCCCGTATCGGTTTTCCCATATACGGAACGTGCGCCGGAATGATTCTCCTTGCCGGGCGCAGCCAGGTGCTTGAGCAGCCCCTCGTCGGCGTGATGGACATTAAGGTCAAGCGCAATGCCTTCGGCAGGCAATTAGAGAGCTTCGAGGAGCTCCTTTCCGTCCCTGTCCTGGGTAAAGAGCCTTTCAAGGGCATCTTCATCCGGGCCCCTTTGATTGAAGAGATGGGCAGGAACGTTCAGGTCCTGGCCGAGCTCACGGATGACCTCCGAATGCACCGCTATTTTCTGCAGAAAGCCCTGAGATTCAAATGCTCCATGATTTTTGAAGCTTCCGGGACCTGATTTTTATTTTCTTTGCCTTTGCTTGCGATTTGTAGATATTATCTATATAATTAGTAGACAAAGTGGATAATTGAATGAAATTATCAAAGAAAAGCGAGTATGCCTGCCTGGCCTTAATCGATCTGTCCGAAAATATCGACAAAGACCTGGTCAAAAGTGGGGATATAGCGGTAAGAAAAAAGATTCCTAAAAAATATCTGGAGCAGATCTTGTTGCTTTTAAAAAGATTGGGCTATATCAGGAGCAAGAGAGGGGCTGAAGGAGGTTATAAATTAGCAAGGGACCCGGCTGAGATCTCTGTTGCGGAAATTATCAGGCTGATGGACGGGGCGCTTGCTCCGGTGGAATCGGTGAGCGAGTATTTTTACGAACATACGCCGATAGAGCAAAACAGGCAATTGATTAGCTTACTCAAAGATATCAGGGATTATGCCGCCCATAAACTTGAAACGACTACATTTGCCGATTTGCTGGAAGCATAATTATGTCTTAAGAAATAGGAGGAACCAGTGTTTGGATTTTCAATAGGAATGGTGCTGACTTTGGTGATAATAGCTTTTTTTGCCGAGTATATGGACTCTACTTTGGGAATGGGCTATGGAACGGCATTGACTCCTATTCTGATCTTGATAGGATTTGAGCCGCTGCAGGTCGTGCCGGCAGTCCTCCTTTCCGAATTTACCACCGGTATGCTGGCCGGCTTTACTCATCATGCGGCCGGAAATGTTGATTTCAGGCCGAAAACCATGAATATCAAAAAAATAATAAAATCATTAAGAGAGTTCGGCTTTGCCGAGAGTTTCAGGAGAGGAATCCCATTACACCTCAAGATCGTTCTGCTAATAGCTTCCTGCAGTATCATAGGCACCCTGGCCGCTGTATCTATTGCCGTAAGTCTACCGAAACTCTATCTCAAATTGTATATCGGCATCCTTGTTTTTCTGATCGGAATAACTATTTTAGTTACCGCAAGAATGGAATACGGCTTCTCCTGGAAGAAAATCACTTTCCTGGGTTTGTTTGCTTCCTTCAACAAGGGCATTAGCGGGGGAGGGTACGGTCCAGTTGTTACGGGAGGCCAGCTGCTTGCCGGCGTTGAGGGGAAAAATGCCATAGGAATAACCTCATTAGCCGAAGGGCTGACCTGTTTTATCGGCGTCATGGCTTATCTTGTTGCGAAAAACTCGATTGAGTGGAGGCTGGCGATTTTTCTGATAACCGGGGCGATTTTTTCGGTTCCCTTATCCGTCTATACTGTAAAGAAAATGAAAACCCGGGTATTGAGGAGTTTCATGGGAATTGCCGCCGTCATACTGGGGCTTATTACCCTGGTTAAGGTCCTCTCCTGACTATGAGAACATTCCCTGGAAACGGGCCGCAAGCCCTGCAGATCATGAAGGAGTATAAGGAGCCGATCCACCTGCTGATTACCGATCACCCTCAAGGCTGCATTCAGCCAACAGCATTCTGTCCTCGATGACAGCGCCGAGGTGAAGACTACGACTGACCTCGAACACGCCGGGCATAGATTTGCCTGCTCGAACGCGCTCATAGGCGTGGCGTGTAATTGTGCTCACGTCATGCGTGAGTAGTACCCGACCCTCGTGTGCTGCCCACTCAAGAATTGCTGAATTGTCCGCCGTCTACTGAGTATGCCGCAAATAGGCAGTATATGCAGCAGAAAAGTTAAGAATGATGTCATAAATCCAACTTCAACTGCCGCAGACCCCGATAGAGGTCGCTATTGAGGATTTCTATTAACCTTGACCGGCGGGGAAAATATCCCTAGTCTTTGGCGGACATGAAAACATTGGAGTTTGTTTTATCCCTCGCAATCTCTGCTGCAGTATTACAAGGTTTTTTCCTGGCCTATAGAATGGTTAGACAGCGAGAGACGAAGTATAGAGCACAAAGGGTGCTTATTTTCCTGATAGCCTACCTGGCCTTTTTCCTGGGACTGAATGAGTTCTACGCCTTCACCCACGCTTCAGATTACCCTCTCTTTATTCACCTGGCAGGCCCTACTCTGACCCTCCTGGGCCTACCATGTACTTTTACGTAACTTCCTTAACTATCCCCGGATTCAAGCACCGGATACGGGATCTCATGCATTTCGTTCCCTTCCTGATTTACGTGGGCAATGTGATTTACTTCTATATCGATGACCAACATTTTGCAGATATAAAGTCAGGTGGCGCCCTGCGGCATCTAAACTACGTCCTCTGGATTTTTGTCCTGGTCTATCTGGGTATCTACAGCTTGACCATAACACATAGGGTCCTTGAATATAAGAAAAAGCTCAAGGATCGGCTTTCAAGCATACGGGAGGAGGACCTGGATTGGTTGAATATTATCCTTCTCTGCAGCCTGGGACTGTACATCCTGTACCTTCTGGTCTTTTTCCTGGGTGTCTTCTACGACCTCACCCAAAGGATCATCAATAAGCTTTTCTCCCTGGCCTTCGCGGGGATAATAAATTTTTCAAACAACAGATCCGCCTGACTCCCAGCCAGTACCGGAAATCTTTATCTCGGATTTAAAAAAAAGTCCGCCCCGAGAGGGGCGGACGACGTGAATCCCTTTCATCGTTACCTTTAAACAGGAGGTCCTGATGGGACAGACAACAAACGAGATCATCCAGTTGCTTAGAGTAAGCAAAACTTTCAACCGTTCCAACAAGGCCTTTACCGCCTTGAAGGGAGCGAACCTTGCCATCCGGCCGGGGGAAATGGTGGGTATCATCGGAAAATCAGGAAGCGGTAAAACCACTCTCCTTAACATGATCACCGGTATCGATTCCCCCACCTCGGGCTCCATTCGGGTCGATGGGACAGAAATATCCGGCCTCACCGAGTCCCAAAAGGCGGTGTTCAGAGGTCGAAACATCGGTATCGTCTTCCAGTTCTTTCAGCTCATGCCGACCCTGACGGTCCTGGAAAACATTCTCTTAGCCATGGAATTTGCGAATACCATTCCCATGAATGAACGTTACCGAAGGGCCCTGGACCTGCTGGGAGAGATGGGGGTGTCGGAACAGGCGGGAAAACTCCCGGCCTCCTTATCCGGAGGGGAGCAGCAGCGGGTGGCCATTGCCCGGGCCATGGCTAATGACCCCGCTATCATCGCAGCCGACGAGCCCACGGGAAACTTAGACACAGCTACTTCAGGCCGTATTATCGAGATCTTCAACCGCCTGGTTCGAGGAGGTAAGACCATCCTTGTCGTGACCCACCAGCCTGACCTGGGGTTCGCTTTCACCCGTGGAATTCGGATAAGCGACGGAGTCCTGGAAGAAGATACCGTTTCGGTTGTCCGGGGGATAGAGAAGGAGGTGGTTCTAGATGACTAGGGTATTCTGGAAAAAGGGATTAAAGGACCTGGGTCAGAATCCGGGTCGCTCGGTTCTGGTTGTATTGGCCATCGCCTTGGGAATCTTCGGTATCTCCATGGTGGCAACTTCCTACTCTCAATTGATGCGGGACATCGTTCCCAACTACATGCGGACCAACCCCGTTTCCGCGACCATCCAGACCCAGGCCTTAACGCCCGAAGTAATCGAGGCCGTCGAAAACCTGCCCTCGGTAGCAATGGCGGAGGCGCGGCAACGGGTGGTGGGCCGGGTACAGACCGGTCCGGACACCTGGAAAATGATATGGCTCTTCATCGTGGAAGACTTCGACAACCTGAAAATCAGCACCTTTTTCCCCGAAGAAGGGGCCTGGCCCCTGGCCTGGATGGAAGGCTTCGCTTACGGGTATGTGACCCAGGATACGCTCTCCTTATTAGGGGCGGAGGTGGAAACCACCCAAGTGTACATCGATTATGAAAGCTTCATACGCTTTCATGACTATCCCGAGGTAACCGATGAAATCCAGGTGCGGGTCCCCGGCCGGATGATCTCCACCGGATTTACCTTGCACGGAATCCAATTCGGATCGACCAAAAGGGAAGTGCCGTTATTAGAGCTCGATAACACCGCGGCAAACCTTGAAAGGGAATTCGAAAACGCGGGAATCGACGTATACGCCTCCTGGAAAGTGGCCGAGATGAAGAAAAGCGCCGACGATCATATGAAGGTGGCCTCCTTGTATGTATCCCTTATGACCTTCCTTATTCTCCTGGTGGGGGGCCTGGGATTAATCATTACCATGGGCATCAACGTCCTGGAACGGACCCGGGAAATCGGGGTCCTACGTTCCATTGGAGCGTCCAACCGGCAGCTCTATCGTATCATTATCGGAGAGGGCCTGGTGATCGGAGGCATAACCTGGGCTTTAAGCCTCGTTCTGGCTGTCCCGGCCGGCTGGTATATCGGAAACATGTTCGGGAGAATCTTTTTTGAAACCTCGCTTGATTTTGCTTATCCTATCCAGGGTCCGTTCTTTTGGCTTCTCACTTCCTTGATCTTTAGCGCGGCGGCCAGTTTTTTTCCGGCTAAACGGGCCGCCCGGATTTCGGTAAGAAACGCCCTGGCCTATGAATAAATGTCACACTAATGCATATGTCAAGAAAAGAAGGTCATTTTTTTATCGAAATACAAAGTTACGCTGAGGAGGTTGAGATAGCGAAGGCGTTGTGGGGGACAGGGAGGTGATACAGGTCACGCCGCAGATGCGGATTCTGCTGATGGAATCTCACCGATGTTGCCGAGCTTCATCATCGTCCTTCATTCATCACCCCTGTTATTTTACGCTTTCTCCTTGACCATTCACCTCCGGCCGGGTTATAAAAATACAACTATCAATCACTTTTAGACGAAAAAATCGACATTTGTTTGTGAGGAAACATGTGTAGAAGAAATTCAGCAAGAGTGAAACTGATTGCGATCATCATCACTATCGCCCTTGGACTGTTTTCCTGTGCCGGAGGACCAGAGTCCGTATTGGAGCCCCCAGTCGAAGAACCCGGCCGGGATACAGGGACCGGGCCTGCGCCCGAAACAGGAAAGAAGTCCGAAACGGAGTCTGTTGAAAAACCTGGAGCCAGGTCTACGGACGAAACCCTCAAAGAAGAGAGTCCTGCAAAGGCTTCGTCTCCAGAAGCTCCGCCGGGAGAAGCGCTGTTTGAAGAGGAGCTGGATTTTAGAGGCGAAGAATCCAAGGCAGCGGGAGCCATGGACCGGGAAGCCCCATCAACACTTTCTGTTACAGCGATGAGGAGTGCGCCTTCAGTTTCAGGGTTGAAGGCCGGATTCGCCGATGACAACAAGCAGTACAACTATTTTGTTAAATTCCTACATGAGTACGCTGACAAGGTCGACCATTTTGACCTGAATGTGGAGGAGCGGATCATCCTCACCATACGCGATCGGGAAGGGAAATCCATACCCAATGCCAGGGTTACGGTTTTTGGTAAGAATAAACCCCTCTGTACAGGTAGGACTTATGCGGATGGCGCTTTTTATTTCTTCCCTTCTGAGTACGGCCGAACGCTAACGGAGTATCGCGTCTCGATCGAACACAATCAGCAGACCGGGGAGCTCATCCTCAATCGATTTGGCCGGCGTAAGGTCGAGGTGTCCTTCAATCAGTCCAGGCCTCAATTTCAGTCCGTCCCCTTGGATATCCTCTTCATCCTCGACACTACCGGGAGCATGGGCGAGGAAATCCAAAGGCTGAAGACCACGATCGAAATCATCAATCTCAATCTCACCTCTCTATCCTCCAAGCCTGAGGTTCGTTTTGGCATGGTGCTCTACAAGGATCAGGGGGATGAATACGTAACTCGGACTGTTCCCTTAACATCAGACCTGGAGCGTTTCCAACAGGCACTCGATCCGGTTGATGCTTCAGGTGGAGGGGATACACCGGAGGATCTTCAATCCGCCCTGGAAGCGGCGATGACCCGGATTGAGTGGAACAAGCGCGGTATTCGCTTGAGCTTTATTATCACCGATGCCCCCCCGCACCTCGATTACAGCCAGGGATATACTTATATCCAGGCTGCAGCGGATGCCCGGCAGCAGGGAATCAAGATCTACTCGGTAGGTACCGGCGGGCTTGACCTGATGGGCGAATATATTTTGCGGCAGCTCTCCCAGTACACGGGGGCAAAGTACATTTTCCTCACCTACGGCGAGCGGGGAGAGAGCGAAGGGGGAAGCCCCGGCAGCGTCAGCCACCATACCGGAGCCAATTATCAAACCGATAAGCTGGAGACTATTATCATACGCTTTGCCAAAGAAGAGCTTCAGCACCTGACGGATCAGCCGCTGGAAGAGATCGAGGAGTACTTTGAAGCTCGAAGAATCGGTGAGGAAGAGAAGGAAGAAACCTTGGGGACGCTCTTCGGAATGGCTCTTTCTCAGCTCATCGACTACTCCGGTTTTCGGATAGCTGAGGCAACACCAACTGCAGTTCTACCGATCAACCCCGCCCTGCCGGAACTGGAGCTGGTTAGTGAGTATTTTACAGAGCAGTTGATCTTTACTCTCGGCCGGAATGAAGCTCTTCAGAAAATCTTCCGGATGGTGGAACGAAAGGATCTGCAGCAGGTCCTGGAAGAAATGGAGCTTCAGCTTAGCGGTCTGGTGGAAGATATCCAGGCGGTACAGGTGGGTGCCCTGCTAGGCGCCGAAGTGCTGATTACCGGCAGATTATACCGGAAAGTGAAGTCGTACCAGTTGTTTATCAAGCTGCTGCGAGTCGAAACAGGAGAGATTTTAAGTATTACCAAGGCCGTCTTAGACCTGAATCTCGGGTTGTAGTAGAGATCACTTGATCTGCATCAAGCCGGCCGATTCCATGTTCCGGGAGCAGTGGATATATGGTCCGGAAAGAAAAGAAGCTGGACTTATTTTGAAACTGTCCGCTCTCCTCCCGGGACTATGTAAGGCGAGCCGCCTGCGTAATTAACTCGCACGATCTCCATTCCTCTCTCATCGAGAAAACGGACCTGATCGTTATATTCTGTTCCTTTTTTATCTTTATTATCAGACATTTCCAACCCGATTTAACGTCAATTTCGAAATGGTAGCGGATACTTTTTTGTTAAGTCAAAAACTTCTTTCGATTTTAAATATCCAGCGAAGATGCTATTTATCTCCAATAATAAGCAAATATACGGCACAAATACAACATGAAAGCCTAGTTTTCGAGGACACCAAATA
>CAZERV010000096.1:0-7545 GCA_964514815.1 uncultured Spirochaetaceae bacterium
CCTATCAATTATATCGGAATCCTTTATTACAGAATCAGACCCGTTTAACCTGGGCGCTTTTTAGCTTTCTCCCTTTCCATTCGGGGGATACCTTAAAAACAGTTAAAACCGTTATGAAAGAATAAAAAATCATGAAGAAAAGCGTATAGGGAACGAGACGAAGTAAAAAAGCGAGCTTGTCCGCCCGGTAAAGAAGCCCGGATATCAATGCCAGCAAGCCTATGCTGATGAATGAGGTTACCGGCAGCATGAGCAGGAGGGGACTAAGAAAAAACGATAGAGGAAAAGCGCCTATACTTACGACCAGGTATAGGACTATGGTACGGTAGCCCAGGCGGGTGATTAAGTCTTCGGAGTAAAATCCTCCGCTGTTCCAGCGAACATGCTGATTTATGAATTCACGCCAGGAGGTCTTGGGCCTGGTTTCGATCACGGTCTCAAGCAGGGTGGACACCCTGACCTTCCATTTTCTCCTGGCCACTGTAGAGATCAGGGCGGCATCTTCGGTAACGGTATAACCTAAAGCCTTAAAACCCCCTATCTCTTCGATGGCCGCTTTGCGGGCGGCAAGATTATTTCCGAAACAGCCGGTCGGTATTCCCAGACCGGCACTACCGGAAGAATACTGATTAATCAAAGGTTGATCGAAACCCTGGTAGCGCTCCAGGAAATTGCTTTGCGGAGATATAAAGAGCTGGCCGAACACGATTCCGGTGCGGGGATCGGCGAAATAGCGCAGGGTATGCTCGACCCAACCCGGAGGAAGTACGCAATCGGAGTCGGAAAAGATCAATATTTCACCGCTGGAAGCAGATAGGGCAAGGTCCAGGGCGAACTGCTTCGGATTCGATTCAGACGGCGCCTGCCGGTTATGAATGACCTTGACCCGGCTTTTATGTTTAATTTTAAAGGCTTCCATGATCTCCCCCGTCCGGTCCAGGGAGCGGTCATTGACCAGGACGAGCTCAAAATCGGAAACACTCTGGTCTTCGAGAGAGGCCAGCAGCCGGGGTAGATTGTCTTCCTCGTCTTTGGCGGCCACGATGACCGAGACTGTCTCCGGCCGGTCTCCGGGAGGGGATTCAGCCGGGAAGATATCTCGCAGGCGGTTGAAAAGTACGCCGGCAAACAGAACGAGGTGCACGAAAAGCATTATGGCGGATACTCCGGCCAGAGCATAGAGGATAATTTCTGCAAACATGAGAAGAATATACCTAAAAGGTGAACCTTTCACAATCTTATTTTTGATGTTATCATGTTGAAAAGCGGGCTTAATAAGCATTATTTCCGGGAGGAACCCAAGGTGGACATCTTTCTTTTATTCTCCTGTCTTCTTCTGATCATCATATTTTACAATTTCCGGATCAGGTTGGTTTATTACAGCGATCCGGAAAACAGTATCGACAACATCAACCGGCTTCAAGAGGAAGTCACCAGGTATTTGCTCATGACCGCCAGGACCTATGTGGGATTTAAGGTCATTATAGAATCAAACCTGAAGAAGCTACCCGATACCTTCCTGATCATCAGCAATCATCAAAGCCTGGTGGATATTCCGATTCTCGCCTACGCCTTTCCGCACCACAACGTGCGCTTCGTGGCTAAAAAGGAGCTTAAATACTGGCTTCCCACTTTTTCATTTTTTCTGCGAAAGGGGAAACATGCCCTGATCGATAGAAAAGGAGATTTTAAAACCAACCGGAGGGAATTGGTCAAGCTGGCCAGGCTTTCCAGGAAAGGAATTTGCCCGGCCGTATTTCCGGAAGGTACCAGGTCCCGGACCGGTAAGGTGGGCGTTTTTCACTCGGCGGCGGTGAGAACGATCCTCGCAAACAGCGGGCTTCCTATCCTATCCGTGGCGATCAGCGGCGGATACAAGATCGCCGGGCTGTTGGATCTTTTAAAGAACCTGAAAAATTGCATTTACCGGGTAAAGGTTCTTTCAATTTACCCACTGGACCGGAAAAGAACGGAGATCTTTTCTATCCTTAAGAAGGCCAGGGATGAAATCTCAGAACAGGTTGAATCATGGAAACGCGAGAAGAGGTAGAGGAATATTGGGAGAAAAAAGCCCTGGAACTGGGTGAGCGGATTCTCTACAAATCGATTGCCCAGGGCTATCAGGCAGGTGTTCCCGATCGAACCGGCATCCTCTTCCTGACCGGACAGCACCTCTTCTTTGAATACGGCTCCGGTTCCAGAAAAAGCATCTTAGAGGTACTTCTAACCAGGAGGAAAAGCGAGGGACTCGACCAGGTCTTGAATATTCCCAGAAAGGATATAAGAATGGTCGAGCTCGTAAATCACGGACCCGCTAAGAGGTGGCTCCGGAAAGGGCTCGATCCGGAAAGCATTATGATTTCTTGGAAACAGGCCCAGCCTTCCACCGTCCGAAACTTTCTGGCCGGCACGTATATCGGAATATGCACGGACAAAAACTTTCTAGCCTTTGACACTCCTTCAAACCGGGAGTGGATCACTCGTTTGAGCTGACCGGGCGGGAAGGAAATAAATAAATAACCCATCCACTCGCGCAGATGGGTTATAAGCTCTGTGTCGATTAGTACTTGAAATCGCTTGGCTTTCTTTCCATACGGCTGCATTTTGAACACTCGGCCAGGTTCTTCAACTTGCCACTGGTGAATACGGTCTTCATCTTTATTTCACCACCGCAGGAGCAGAAAAACTTCTCAGTTACCACACCGGCTCTAGCATTTTTACTAATTTCAGCCATCGTTGTCTCTCCTTTATTCAATAAGATCGGGATTTTCAAACTTAGTCGAAAACAATATACTAATCCTGGCGATCAGGTCAAGTACTAAGTGCCCGCATGCCCGCAGGCGTCTTTGTCCCCGCGGGGGGTGTCTTCATCCCCGCAGGGGGTAAGGAGAAAGGACGGCCGCAGTGAAAAAATACCATGGCTTTTTATTTGATGCAGATAATACTATTTTTGACTTCACCAGGGCGGAAAGAGACGCTCTATATGAGACCCTAGGAAACGCATTCAAAGAAGAAATCCCCGAAGTGGTCTACGAAGACTACCTGCGAATTAATACGAGACTCTGGAATGATTTTGAGGAGGGACATACTAGCCGGGAGGTCTTAAAGGTAAAACGATTTGAGCTTCTCCTTGAGTCTTTAAAAATAGATGCGGATCCTGCCGGCCTGGCCGAGCATTATCTCGATCGGTTGAGCACCAAAGATTACCTTTTACCTAACGCTCTTGAAGTGCTGGAGCACTTGAGCAAGAGAGCGCTGCTGCTTTTGATATCAAACGGCATTGCCCGGGTCCAAAGGGGAAGAATCGCCAGGGCAGGAATAGAACTCTTTTTCCAGGATATCATCATTTCAGAAGAAGTGGGGGTTTCCAAGCCCGATCCCGAATTTTTTTCCCTTGCTTTAAAACGCCTGCCCCTACCCATTCATGATATTCTCTGCGTGGGCGACAGCCCATCTTCCGATATCCGCGGCGGTTATCAGGCGGGAATCGATACCTGCTGGTTCATGTACCCACCGCGTGCCTATCCTCCTGAGGAGCCGAAACCCGACTATGTAGCCGCCGACCTGAGAGAGCTATTAAGATTCTCGCCTGATTTGAGCTGAACTTTTAAGCAGAGGACTCAACCCGCCAATCCCCAGATTCTTTATTAAAGACGAACCGGCTGTAATCAAGATCCAGGCGCCTTCCGGTTGCGCTCAGCAGTCTGACCTTTCGGGCAAAGAGATTGATCTCTATCACCTTGAAAACTTCGTCTTCAAGGACCAGGCGGGTGCCTTCGGCAGGAAGATTTTTCTTGATCTCTCGATAAGTATTGTATTCATAGGCCAGGCAGCAGAGCAACCTGCCGCAGGGGCCTGATATCTTCATCGAATTCAGGGTCAGATTCTGCTCTTTGGCCATCTTAATAGACACCAGCTTCAGTTTATCCGTCACGCTGTGGCAGCAATAGCACCTGCCGCAGACTCCGACTCCCCCCAGGACTCTTGCCTCGTCTCTGACCCCGATCTGGCGGAGTTCAACTCTCATCTTGAAAATTGCCACCAGGTCTTTCACCAGGTCTCTGAAATCGACCCTGGATTCTGCGGTAAAATAAAATAGGATTTTGGCATCATCGATCAGGTAGTGGGCGCCGACAAGCTTCATAGTAAGTCCGTGTTCAATGATCTTATCCAGGCACGTTTTGAATGCGCTCACTTCCCTGGCCTTGTTAGTCTCAAACTGCTCCATATCCCCGCCGGTGGCCTTTCGCTCGATAAATTGTATTTCACAATTTTCAGATTCAAAATTACCGGTGATCCCCTGAACTCTGCCCAGCTCTTTTCCGTAGCGGGTAGGCACGATCACCATATCTCCCGGCTCGATCTTTACCCCTTCTTCACAGGTATAAAATTCCGTTGCGCTGGAATGCACGATCTTTACCCGGTACACTTTTACGTCTTCCACACTCGAAAGAGCGTCGCCTTCCGTCACCGATGGGTCACCCCGGGCATTTTCATTTATATCTGCCATCTCATTATTCTCCCTATCAGGTTAAAAGATTGATCAAGAGCCCGTTTATTTCATCTATTTTCTGTAAAATTTGAAGCTGAGAAGTCTGGCTGATAAGCACATCCGACACTAACTGCTCCAATTTTCGATCGACTATCTTAACCCGGGTAAAAACATACTGTTTTCCGGTCAAAATATTCTTCTTCGAGACTTTCTTTTCAACCTGAAGTATTTTATCAACCACGAAGTTTAGAAAAGCTCTTACAGCCCCCTTGTACTGTTTAATATTTTCCAGAGTCTGGGCATCTTTTAATGAATCTCCGGCACTGTACACCTCGTCAAGATACTCCTCCAGCGTATCACCGTGTTCTTCCCTTCCTTCGCTAAATAATCCCTTCCTCTCTATCCTACTGAGCAGGGAGGTGAAAGTTCTTTTTTTTACCGATTGCTTTTTCCTTGTTTTTTTTCTTCCTGACAAGTTGAAAGAGTAGGAACCATCCAGGGAATAGATTCTATCCATAGTGTGTAACTTTATTATTGAGCAGGAACGGGTTTTTTGTCTTCCAAAGGCGATTGGGAAGTACAATCCTGCGGTTGGGTGCTGACTGCCTCCTCAAGCGCTGTCTTATGTTCCCTTTCCTGCGATGCAACGGGAGCCGGCGTCCTGGTTTCCTGCCCTTCTCTCATGATTTTACAATTGCCATTGAAGATGACCCCCTCTTCAACGATAAACCTTGGTGTGCTGATATCGCCGAGCATTATACCCGTGGAAAGAATTATGACCTTCTCATTGGCACATATTTGACCCCTGACAATTCCCCCGATAACGACCGTCCCCGCATATACCGTACATTCGACCCTCCCGTTCTTCCCAATCAGAACTTTTCCATTAGTGCGGACGGTTCCGCAAAAATCGCCGTCGATCCGGAGAAGACCGTTAAGCTCAAAATCTCCGTTGAACTTCGTTCCTTCCCCGATAATCGAATTAATAAAAGAATCGTCCGGGATCTGATTATCACTCATCAGCAATCCTACCTTCCTGCCGTTGCGGACTTTTTAATAAGAGGGCTTTTGATGTTCAGAAACTGGATGGGATCGACTACCTGCGTCCCGATGCCGACCTCATAATGTAGATGCGGTCCTGTTGAAAGCCCTGAACTGCCCATGTAACCGATAACCTGGCCTCTCTGCACCTCCTGCCCTTTGTCAACCAGTATTTGATCCAGGTGGCCGTACCTGGTATGAAACCCGTAGTTGTGCCGGATAACAATATATTTACCAAGGCCAATAGGATCGGAATCCACCTTTTGAATTTTGCCGTTCGCTGTGGATACAATAGGCACACCGCGGCCCCAGGCGATGTCGATTCCCTTATGGAGATACCATCCGCCGGTAAAGGGATGCTTAGCCGGACCGAAATTAGTGGTAATATTCCCCCGAACTCCTTTTAAGGGCCAGAGGGTTGGAATATCTACTATTAAATCTTTCTGAGCGAGAAGAACATTGTAGATTTCCGTAAGCGGTCCGGCGGTATTGCTTAAATAAGCCCGCAGGCTTCTTAGATCGCTCAAATCCCGCAAGCTTCCCTCTTCCAGGTCCTCTATACTGATAAAAGAAGAAAGGTCGCCACCTGCACCTTTCTCAAGGAACCCCTTCGCTCCCTCGGTGCCGATCACATTCAGGACATTTTCCATTTCAGCCTTGAAATCTTTTACGACCCTCCTTAGCTCCACAATCTCGTCTTTCAGACTCTCCAGTGAGGCTTCGCTGGCGTTAAGATTTTGAGATACCTTTACAATTTTCTCATTGGTGCTGGTAAAATGGGTCGACAGCCCGATGAAGGCAACGATGAGAACGGTGAGAAGAAAAAGAAAAAAGATCAAAGTAAAGACTGAGATCTGAAAATTGAAGATCCTTTTTTCGGAATGGGGGATAAACATCACTGTAAAGCGCTGTTTTCCCTTTCGATAGATGAGCCTGAAAAAAGCAGCAACTGCCTGCCATACTATTCCGAACCTCTTTTGCAAGGTATTGACAAGCTTATTTTCAAGTTTCTTATACTGGTGCGCCGGTGACACATCGGTCTCCTGAAATAAGAATCTTAGATATAATAATGACAAACTTTTTTTAACATTACCATGGCATCAGACATTTGTCAAATAGAATATTGACTCCCTTTTCCTTTCATGCTATGCTTCCACTATAAAGCACATTTGACGAAATACCGTCCAAATCATAGCAAAGTGGAGAGATATGCAATTATTCGATACCCATGCCCATGTCGGTCTGATTACTGAAGACCCTATCGAACAGCTCATCGTTATTCAAGAGGCAATCCAGGAAGACGTAGTTGGAATCGTCAGTATCTGCAACAGCCTGAGGGACTTTTATCAAATTTATCAGAACCTAAAAAGCGAAAATCATATCTATCATAGTATCGGCATTTCGCCCTCGGAAGTTTCGCACCCCGGTGATGATTGGGAGGCGAAAATCAGCGAAGGCACGAAGCGCGAACGGGTGATTGCCATTGGGGAAATCGGCTTGGATTATTACCACAAATTCGGTGACCGGGATTCCCAGGTCGAGCTCTTTATCCGCCAACTGGATTTAGCACATAAACTCAACTTTCCGGTAATTATTCATAACCGCGAGGCCGGAATGGATGTCCTCGATATCTTGAAAGAACGACTTCCGAGCAAGGGCGGCGTCCTGCACTGTTACTCCGAGGACTATGAATACGCCCAAAAAGCCCTGGAGCTCAATCTGTACATCTCCTTTGCCGGCAATGTTACCTACCGAAACGCCAGAAACCTCCACGAGACAGCCAGGCAGATGCCCCTGGACCGGATACTCATAGAATCGGAATCGCCCTTTATGGTTCCGGCTGCCTACAGAGGCAAAAGAAACAAACCCTCCTACCTGGTGGAGACCATCAAGCATATAGCAAACCTCAGGGAGATCCCCGTCGAAGAGCTGGCCGAGACCGTCTACGCGAACAGCCTAAATTTTTTCAAACTGAAGTAGAAATATATTCGGGTACCGAAGGTGCCCGCAGG
>CAZERV010000096.1:7645-10385 GCA_964514815.1 uncultured Spirochaetaceae bacterium
CCGAAGGTGCCCGCAGGGTAGGTCTTCATCCCCGGAGGGTGCGTCTTCATCCCCGCAGGGGGAGGGGGTAGAATGACATATTTGAAAGAAATCAAGCTTTCCGGGCTCACAATTCCGGGTAATATCATACTAGCTCCTATGGCCGGGTATACGGATGCGGCCTTCAGGTCCGTCTGCATTAGCCGGGGCGCCTTTATGGGCTTTACGGAAATGGTGTCCGCGGAAGCCCTGGCCAGGGGAAACCGGAAGACCCTGAATCTCCTCAAGCGGGCGGATAATGAAAAACTCCTGGGAGTGCAGATATTTGCCTCTAATGCCGACTCCGCGGCCCGGGCTGTGGAGGCTATTTCAGCTTACGAGCCTTCTCTCCTGGATCTGAATTGCGGATGCTCGGTCACGAAGGTAATAAAGACCGGCTGCGGGGCTGCCTTGCTAAAGGAGCCTCTGAAAATAAAAGAGATCGTCAGGGCCATGTGCCGGGCCTCTTCCGCCCCGGTTTCTGTTAAGCTCCGCTCCGGATGGGATACGAACAGCATAAATTACCTTGAAACTGCGGCCATGGCTGTTGCCGGCGGGGCTTCCATGATCACTTTGCATCCCAGGACCAGGTCCCAGGCGTTTACCGTAAAGATCGATCTCAGCCACCTGAAAGCTCTTAAAGAACTAATTCCGCTGCCCATAATCGGCTCGGGAGATCTCTACCTGCCTGAAAACGCCCTGCGTATGGTTCGAGAAACCGGATGTGATGGAGTGATGTTTGCCCGGGGCGCCGTTGGGAACCCCTTTATCTTTTCCCGGACCAGGAAGCTTTTCAGCGGCGGGAAAGCAGATCCGCCTCCGGAGCCGGTAGAAAGGCTTAAAACCGCTTTGGAACAGCTGTTACTGGCCTCGCGACTGAAAGGAGAGGGCGCGGCCTGCAAAGAAATGCGGAAGCATTTCAGCGCTTATACCAGGGGAGTGCCTGGGGCGGCTCGTCTCAGGGCGGAGATCGTTCGGGCGAAACAAATAAGCGATTATGAAAACCTGGTGAATAATTTCCTTGACCCCGGCTAAGGCAAACCGGGCGGCCCGGAGGAGGAGGGGAGTAGGAGTAGGAGGAGGAGTACGGATGTCCTTTTCCGGCGCAAGCTTGAAAAGATATTCCCGATTTACTAAACTCCGGGATAGAAAATGTCAGGTTCATGGCAAGCATAATCGAAACTTTACAAGATTTCATCAGCTCTCTCTTTTCACGGGACCCAAAAGAAACGGAGAAGCGGAAGAGGCTCAGGGATATTCAGCACCGTCTCAAGCAGGTGTCTTCATCCCCCTATTTTACCCGCAATCCCGTTCAGGTACTTCCCGGCTTCGCCGCCATGCTGCTTGAGTTTTTTAAGCTTCTCCAGTCCCTCTGTGAGCTTTTAAGCAAAACAATAAGAAACGATGACTCCAAGCTTGCCGAACGCTACAGCGATTACCTGATTCAGTGCCGTCTCCCGGAATCGCAGCAGCTCTTACTCGGGAAGCTCAACTACCAGGAAATAATGGAGCGGCTGATAAATGCTTCCAGCCCGGAAGAGGAAATGAAAAGCATCCAAACAGAATTCCAAAAGATAATGCAAAAGCTCACCGGGCAGGAATTCGAAGACTTCAACGAGAAGTACACCGAGCTAATTAGATTGGCCAATCTCTGCCGGCATGATTTCAGAAAGATTTTCCACATGTTTGATCCGGCCTTCGATCCGGTGAAGACGGACAGGACACCGGCCTTCAGCCCGGTTCCCGGAGAAAAAATCATCCAGGAACTGCTGGATCTCTATTTCCTCATGGCCGGGTTCAAAATCTCACAGGACCTGGCCAACAACCTCTCTTTTCTCCTGGAGAAGCTAGAGCGCGAGCATGCTGCCCAGGATAAAGAAAAAATAATTAAGGTGCTCAGGCGGATGGCGAAGCTGCAGAAACAGAATCTTGATCCGGATATAATACTCGATCTCATGCGGATCATTAAGAGGGACCCGGCCTTAGAGGCTGAGAAGATAACCGAAACGGAATATTATCTCGAATCTTTTAAAGACAGGCTTAAATCTCAATTTCAGCGGGCCAGGGACCGTATCGAGCGTGAAAAGAGTGAGACCGTCGTTGCCCAGGACCTGAAGAGCTTATTTGGCGGCGCCGAGCTTCTTGAGATTGAGGCATATAACGAGAAGATGGCTAAGATTCTCTCCGATAAGGGCTTCGAAACCCTTACCCTTATAAAGCCCTTAAAAATTATTAAAAGCTTTCTACTGGCCAAGTTTGAAAAAGAGTTCAGGGAGCCGCTGAAAAAGTTACTCATTGAAGGCCATTTTGAGAACAAAATCTTTCATGACACCCTCTCCAACACCTTCTACGGCTGCGAAGGTATGCTCGATCATATCCGTCTGTTCGAGGAGAGCCTCAAAGGGACGGACCAGGTATCGCTTTCGGCTATAAGAAAATACTTAAGCCAGCATGATAAGGGCAAACCGGTATACGCGGTGCTCAATAAACTGATTGAAACGATCGATTATAGAGCCAGGCAGCTCGTGGAGGAAGGAACGAATCTGTTCTACAACCTGGGCACTCTAATACTTGAAGTATTGAACGATATGAAACAGAAAAACCCGGTTCAGGTAAGCAACATAAAGGTCATCGGAGGAGATAAAAACCGTAATTTTATCACCAGGTTGGTGGCCGGCTACAATAGCTTAAGCGGCTTCACCCGGATAATGAAGCATTTTAC
>CAZERV010000097.1:0-10322 GCA_964514815.1 uncultured Spirochaetaceae bacterium
TGGTCTGTACTACACAAATCGCCGACCGTCCCTTTCGTCAGATATCCGGCAGCTCTTACAAACCCATTTACCTCTATTACTTGACACTTGCTAAACCCGCCGATATTATTCTCGATAATATTCAATTATAAATCAGTGACATCCTAAAGGAGATAAAACTTTTGAGCTCCAGGAGTGATTCCCTCATTCTTTCTATACGAGATGTTCGTAAATATTTTGGCGGAATCAAAGCCGTGGACGGTGTTTCTTTCGACGTAGCCGCAAATCGCATCACAGGCCTAATCGGGCCCAACGGTGCCGGTAAAACCACGCTCTTTAACCTCATTACCGCAATTTATAAGCCGGATCATGGTGAGATTGTCTTTCAAGGCGAGCGGATCGAAGGCTTGCACACTGATCAGATTTTCCATAAAAAAATCTTCAGAACGTTTCAGATTACCCGCGAGTTCGGGCAAATGACCGTATTGGAAAACTTAATGATCATTCCACCCTCTCAAGTAGGCGAGAAAGTCTGGAATACCTGGTTTCGCCCCGGTCTAATTCGAAAACAAGAAAAAGAAATACAGGAAAAAGCACTGGAGATTCTGACATTTACCGATTTGATCCATCTCAAGGACGAATACGCCGGCACGCTTTCCGGAGGTCAAAAAAAGCTTCTTGAATTGGCGAAAAGCATGATGGCAGACCCTGAGCTCGTGCTGCTCGATGAACCGGGTTCCGGAGTAAACCCCACTTTAATGAAAAAGCTCGTTCAGAATATCAGAAGTCTGCAAGAAACAAAGAAGATGACCTTCTTGTTGATTGAGCATGACATGGATCTGATCATGAACCTGTGCGATCCTGTGATTGTGATGAGCGAAGGGAAGAAGCTGGCGGAAGGACGACCAGAGGAAATAAAACAGGACAAGCGTGTTTTGGAGGCCTACCTCGGTGGCCAGTACCGATAAGATGATCCTGAGCGCAGAGAGCATTACCGTTGGCTACAGCGAGATAGATATCCTCTATGACGTTTTCATTCACTTAAATGCCGGGGAAATTGTCTCTGTTATTGGACCCAATGGGGCAGGCAAGTCCACCCTTTTAAAAACAATATTCGGCTTTCTAAAGCCAAAAACAGGAAAAGTTGTTTTAAACGACGAAGATATTACCGGATGGAAACCGGACAGGATCGTGAGAAAGGGAATAAGCTATGTTCCACAAACGGAAAATGTTTTTCCCTCTCTGACCGTACAGGAAAACCTTGAAATGGGGGCCTTTATCAGGACCGACGATTACAGTGCCAGGCTCAGAGAAATGTATGATCTATTCCCCATTCTCAAGGAAAGAAGACATCAGAAAGTAGGCCACCTTTCAGGTGGGCAGAGGCAGATGGTCGCCATGGGCAGGGCTCTCATGCTGGATCCGCAGGTCCTTCTGCTGGATGAGCCTTCGGCCGGCCTGGCGCCTCTGTTCGTTTCCATGATTTTCGAGAGAATCAAGGAAATAAATTCCACCGGGGTGGCCATGATCCTCGTCGAGCAGAACGCTAAAGAGGCATTGTCTATGGCCGACCGGGGATATGTGCTGGTAACGGGCAGGAATGTACTGGATGGTGAAGGCCGGGCCCTCCTCGATAATGAAGAGGTGGGCCGGCTTTACCTGGGAGGATAGTTTGGCTGAACTCATAATATATGGAATCATTCTGGGCAGCATTATTTCCCTTGGCGCCATCGGGCTTTCCCTGGTCTACGGAATTTTACGTTTTGCCAATTTTGCCCACGGCGATCTGATGACGGCCGGTGCCTACAGTGCCTTGTTCTTTGTAACAGGACCTTTAGCCTGGATCGGTATCCCGGATAACACATTTGGTCCCCTTTCTTTTGGCTGGCGAATGGTAATCGGCTTTCCCATCTCCATGATAGCCGTGGCTGGTGTGGCTATTGCCATGGATCGGATCCTTTTCCATAAGCTCAGGGCTAAAGGGAGCAGTAAGGTAATGATGGCCATGTCCGCCCTTGGGGCGTCCTTTATTATTCGCATGACAGTCCTTATTTTATGGGGAGCGGACTTCAAGTTCTACAGACCAGGGATATTACGGCCTGCACTTAACCTTCCGCTGGGTGTTAAAATAAGACCCGATCAAATCCTTATCCTGGTCATGGTAATCCTGCTTGTAGTTTCGCTTCATCTATTTTTAAAGAGGACAAAGTTGGGTAAAGCTATGCGGGCCACCTCGGATAATATGGACCTGGCCCGAATCTCGGGTATAAATATAGACCGAATCATTATGTGGACCTGGGCTATTGGAGGCGCTTTGGCCGCGTCGGCCGGTATCTTCTATGGTATAGACATTCAACTTAATCCTGGGATGGGTTGGAGCTTTTTGCTGCCTCTCTTTGCCGCGACAATACTGGGCAGCATCGGAAATATTTACGGCGCCCTGGTAGGAGGGCTGGTTGTTGGTGTGGTCCAACAGGTCTCTACGGCTTTCCTGCTCCCTACCTATAAACCGGCCGTGGCCTTTTTTATCCTGATCCTGATTCTTTTGATTAGGCCAAAGGGAATATTCGGAGGGCAAAAGTAATGAATTTAGGAGGAATCCTCGCCTATTTAGTTTCACTTGTCGTCCTGGCCGGAATATATGCTGTCTTTTGCCTGGGCTTGAATATTCAGTGGGGTTACACGGGACTCTTCAATATCGGAATAGCCGGTTTTTTTGCCATAGGCGCCTACACTTCAGCACTGATTACGGCGCCCAAGCCTTCTGAGCTCTACGCCCAGTATGTAAAGCAGATCGTTGCCCTGAACCTACCCTTTCCAGCCGGACTCCTGGGAGCCGCGATTATGTGCGGACTTGTTGCATTTCTGATCGGGATCTTAACTCTTAGGCTGGGGGAAGACTATCTGGCGATTGCAACGATCGGTATAGCGGAAACGGTTCGGCTCATATTCACCAATGAACAGTGGTTGGCCAACGGTTCAAGAGGTCTGGCCGGCTTGCCTCAGCCGTTAAGCGGTTTAGTCGAGCCAAGACATTATAATTACATCTATCTGGGCATAGTTATGGTTATTGTGATTGGAATTTATTTTATGATTGAGCGGGCCATCCGCTCACCATGGGGCAGGGTGCTCCGGGCTATCCGAGAGGATGAAACCTCCGCTTCTATGAGCGGTAAGAATGTCTTTAGCTTTAAAATACAATCATTTGTCTTCGGCGCCATGGTTATGGGTATCGGCGGAGCCCTCTATGCCCATTATACCAAGGCCATATCGCCGGAAGTCTTTACTCCCCTGTACGGCACCTTCATCATCTGGGTCATGGTCATGGCCGGGGGGAGTGGAAATAACAAGGGTGTTATTGTCGGCTCGTTTGTTGTTTGGGGAGTCTGGATAGGAACGCAATTTATGACCGACCTTCTTCCGTTTACTCTTAAGTCGAGAGGCCCTTATATAAGATTTCTTTTAATTGGAATTTTGCTTGAAATAATTTTAATCTATAGGCCGCAGGGGCTCCTGGGAGAAGAGAAAAAAGTTTCCAAATTAATGTAAAAATGTACAGGGGGTTCTAATGTGAACCCCCTGTAACAATTTCTACTCTACATCTACCAGCTTGACTTGCTCGATTGTTCCCTTTGTATACTTCCAGACCTCGATAGGTGAGATAACATCGCCGTTACGATCAAAATCCACTGATCCGGCAGCTCCCTCGTAGTTGATCTGCCGGCCTTTTTTCAAGAGATCAAAGGCCTTCTTAAACTCGCCGGGCATAATAACCTCTCCGGGCGGAGCAGCAATTGCTCTGAGATTGTCACGGATGTTTACAGAGGTCAATTCCAGACCTTTCACTTTGGCGGCATAAGCGGCCAGACCTATGACCGCCATGGCATCGTAGCCATTGTCGATATAAGGTATAGGAGGAAGACTGCCGAATTCTTTCTCGAAGGCAGCCACAAAGAGCTCTTTGGGCCTTCCGCCTTTGGAAGCTGCAGCCGTGCCCATCTGGCCCTCAAGGGTTTCTGCACCCAGGGCTTCGATCATCTCGAGTGATTTTGTTCCGTCACAATAAAAGAAGTTATTGAAATTAAATAATTCAATCGCCTCTTTGATATATACTGTCGCACTTGGTGGGTAGCTGAACGCGGCTATAGTCTGCGGTTTTCCGGCCAGGGCTTTTTTCAATTCCGCACTGTAAGACGGTGCTCCCTGCTCGTGCGGGACCGCTGCCAATACCTTGCCGCCATTTGCTTCGAAAGCTTTTGTGAACTCCTGGGCCAACCCCTGTCCGTAGGCGTTGTTGGTATAAAGAATGGAAGCGGTCTTGACCAGTTTGGCAGCTTCCGTACCGGCAACAACACCCTGCAGGGCATCAGAGGGAGTGGTCCTGAACAAGAAATCTTTCCCTTGGTCCGCCGGTAAAACAGTAATAAGGGGAGATGTGGATGCAGGTGAGATTTGTATTACATTATTTGGAATTGTTACCGATTCAGCAACCGCTATGCTGACACCGCTCGACAAACCCCCAATGATGGCCACGACCTGGTCAATATTCACCAACTTTCTGGCGGCATTTGTGCCTGGAATCGGCGAGGTTTCGCTGTCTTCCTCAACGAGCTTGATAGCTAAGCCGGCTTCTTCAAGCTGCATAGCAGCGAGAGCAATTCCTTTCCTGATGTTATCCCCAAACTCTCTTAGATCACCCGTGTGAGCCATAAGGGTTCCAACTTTGATTTCCTCCGCCTTCCCCCCAGAAAAGACCAGCGGGATTAAGGCCAGAGAAAAGAGCAGAACAAATGCTAGAGTGAGTGTTTTTTTCATAAATTCCTCCTTTAAATGATTATAGAAAAAACGATAAAGCCGAAGAGCTGAAAAGTCAAGATCAAATTGCTGATACGGTCGAAAAAAAAGAAAAAATACTAATAAATATTCAGAACTATCTTCCTGGGGGAGTATCCACCCGGTGGACACGAGGCATTACGACTGATCAAAGAGTTATAAGATTATACTTCCTCGAACCCAGCCCTATCTCCTCGGCATGTTCGAGCTGAATGGAGGCATCCAGCCTGGGCTCGCTCTTTTTAGCGAGGCTTTCTCCGAAGCTTTTGGCCGTTAAATCAAGAGTGGCCTGGTCGACGGCCACAGGGTCCCTTGAGGCCAGTATTCCCACATCGGGAATGATTCTTTTCTGCCTCTCCCCCTCGCAGTCGCATCCCCTGGTCATATCGAAGAGAAAATTGAGGAAAAAGGATTTATCCCTCTTGTCCTGGACGGCTCCCAGGACGTGTTCCGCCACTCTCTTTTGTAATTCCGCCGACTCCACACCCCAGTTGTACTTAACGGCGTCAAAATTACAGACCGCCAGGCATTCTCCGCAGCCTATGCACTTTTCCTGGATTATGAAAGCCTTTTCGTTTTTTTCGATAATTATTTCCTCTGGGCACCATTTTATGCACTTTTCGCAGAAGGTACACTTCGCCTCATCTATGTACGGTTTGACCGAGGAGTGCTGGCGGAGCTTGCCGATCCTGCTGGAGAGTCCCATGCCGATATTTTTCAGGCAGGCCCCTAATGCCATTCCCGGATGCCCGGTAGGATGGGAGACGGCCACCAGGGCGTCGGCAAAAACAATCTCTCGGGCTATGTTTACTTTATTAAAGATCCGCCCTTCAATGGGTATTTCAATTTCCGTGTTTCCGGTCAGCCCATCGGCCATTATGAAAGGCGCGCCGATATTCTCAAAGGTAAAGCCGTGCGAGAAAGCATGAGCCAGGTGATCGATTGCATTAGAGCGCCGGCCCTTGTAAAGGGTCGAGGTTTCGGTCAAGAAAGGAAGCCCGCCTTTCTCTTTTATCTTCGATACAACGGTTCTCACGATTTCCGGGGCTACATGGGTGTCGTTGTTTCTCTCCCCGACGTGCAGCTTGACGGCTACCTTGTCTTTATCGGCAATAATACTTTCGATCTCCGAGCCCTTGAGCAGCTTTTTAGTTGCCGCAATTCTTTCGGAAGAATTACTGTCTTCCGGAAGCTCGGCGAAATAAACATCCGCTTCATGCATGAAGGCTCCTTTCTTGATAGATTAGCAAACGAGTATACTTTCAAAGCTTTTAAAAATCAAGCACACACCGATTCGGGAGCCATTGCAGAGCTGAAAGACTCACAAAAGGTTTGTCAAAGTCCATCTCCAAAAAATCAGTTGCTTCACTGCATATTAGAAAGTATATTTCTAATATGCAAGGTTATATCGAGCGCTTTCTGGCCGGTAAAGTAAGAGAAAAATTGAGAAACAATCCGGTTGTTGCCATTCTCGGTCCACGCCAATGTGGAAAATCCACACTGGCAAAAGTAATCATTTCAGAGATTGATAAGGCAGTCTACTTAGATCTGGAGAGATCCTCCCACCTCAACCGGCTAAGAAATCCGGAGATGTTCTTTGAGCTGAATGCGGATAAATTGGTCTGCCTTGATGAAATTCAAAGAGCTCCTGAATTGTTTTCTATATTTAAGAAGTGTAGTCGATGAAAACAGAAGAAACGGGCAGATGCTCGTCCTTGGTTCTGCATCACGGGATTTAATAAAACAGAGTCCAGAAACTCTTGCCGGACGCATTTCCTACCTTGAATTGACGCCTTTCATTCTTCCTGAGTTACACCGGCAGAATAGAAAAAATAATCTCTGGGGTCTATGGTTAAGAGGGGGTTTCCCGAGAAGTTATCTCGCTCTTAATGATCATGAAAGTTTAGAATGGCGGCTGGATTTCATTAGAACATATCTTGAGAGAGATATTCCCCAGCTAGGCTTTCAAATTCCGGCCAAAACACTGGAAAGACTCTGGAAGATGAGCGCCCATGTTCATGGGCAGCTTTTTAACAGTTCCAAGCTCGGTGATTCCCTGGGAGTGAGTTACCATACTGTCAGGTCATATATTGATCTTCTTGAACAGACATTTTTGATAAGAGTCTTATATCCTTTAGAAACAAATCTAAAAAAGAGGCTTGTTAAATCACCAAAAATATACATTCGAGACACCGGTTTGCTTCATGCCTTGCTGGCTATTGAAACTCATGACGACCTGCTGGGGCATCCGGTATTCGGAGCATCATGGGAAGGATTCGTTATCGAGAATATTCTTTCCTTATTACCGCTTTGGAGCCATGGTTTCTATCGGACGGCGGCAGGTGCAGAGCTCGATCTTGTGTTAATAAAAAGAAATGAAAAAATTGCCGTAGAATGTAAGGCTTCAACAGCTCCACAGGTTGCCAGGGGATTTTGGCATGCCTTAAATGATCTTAAGATAGATGAAGCCTGGATAATCGCACCGGTAAAAGAGGCCTACCCGATCAGTGAAAATGTAACAATATCCCCCCTCGAGACATTCTTGGCCCATTATAAATAGTGTAATTTCAGGTATCAGCCGCTTGCATGAATATTCGGTCCGCAGGAGGCGAGGCGGGGGGAGTAGAATTGCCTATTGCAAAGTTGCCGAATAGTACTATCATTTATGGCATGAAGAAGTTCTTATTTCTTATCATCCTGTTTCTGTCATTGCTCTGCTTGGGTAAAATCTGGGGAGAAGAGGGGGAAAGTGAAATGGCTTTTACGATCAGAAGCTCGGCTTTTCAAGAAGGGGGCACGATTGCCAGGATCCATACCTGTGATGATCGGGATATCTCACCTCCCTTAAGCTGGGAGAATCCGCCGGAGGGTACGAAGAGCCTTGCTCTTATCTGTGATGATCCGGACGCTCCCATGGGCACCTGGATCCATTGGGTACTGTATAATCTACCCGGGAGCGTCCGAAAGCTGCCGGAAGGAGTACCGGCCCAGGCGAAACTCAAGGATGGCACCCTGCAGGGGAAAAATGACTTTGGCCGCACTGGCTATGGCGGACCATGTCCGCCCCGGGGAAAACCTCACCGTTATTTTTTCAAGCTTTATGCCCTGGATATGGAGCTCAAGCTCTCTCCCGGGCTGACAAAAAAGGAACTGCTCCGGGCTATAGAGGGTCACATTCTCGGCCAGACGGAGCTTTTCGGGAAATACGGGCGCAGCTAAGCCGTTTCCGGTAATCTCAACAGGCCAGGTGAAGCGCAGCGACCGCCTTTCTTCTACCCGATACCTCGTTATACCTACGGGCAGCGTTCTCTGTTCCGGAGACAATTACTTCGATCCCTTTATCCCGAATTGCTCTCTGAATGCTCTCCGGCACCTTCATGAGCCCGGGTTTGCCCTGGCCGATAATTAAAACCTCCGGCTTAAATTCAATAATTTCCCGGATATCTTCGAGGCACAGATTATGGCCCTCTTTTCGCCACCAGGAGGAGTTTACCCGGTCCGGATAGATGATAACGTCGGAAGTGTAGGTCCGACCTTCCACCGTTATTCTGCCAAAGTCGTAAGAATCAATCATGTTATTATTATGGTTCAAACCATGATAAATTCAAGAACAGCCATGGCGATCCATTGCGGATGAAGGCCACATTGAGCTATAATAAAATAAGCATCCATTCTGTAATTGCTTGTCGTGCTGATTTCTTCCAGGGATAAGAGTATGGTTTCGGTTTCAAACGGCTATATTACCTCGATAAGAAACTTATTCCCCGTTTTTCCTCCATTACGCCGGCTCAAGAGCGCCGGCTCACTTATTTCGTACGCCGGAAGAAGACAGGCTGTTTCCCATTTCGTTCCGGTAGAGACCTCGATGAAGAAAAAATCGGGATCAGAGGGACAGATACGCCTGGCTGAGCGGATAAGTATTGAAAGGCTCAAACGCATCGATAGCCAGGTCAGGGCGCATGAGCAGGCTCACCTGGTATTGTTGAACGGATATGCCCGGGGAGGTCCTCATTATATCTATGCGATCGGTCCTGATGGCCGTCTCTACGCCGTCGGGGGCTCGGTCGATGTAAACCTCCGTTCGGTGCCCGGAAACCCGGAAGCAACCTTACGCAAGGCTCGCATCTTACGCCGGGCCGCCTTTGGACCGATGCAGCCCTCTGCAGCGGACCTGCGGGTGGCCGCCGCCGCCTACCGGATGGAGATCGAAGCCAGGCGAGAGCTTGCCGAGGAAAAAGAAACTCAAGAGGCTCTAGAGGCCTCCTCGAAACAGGAAGCCGGGGCGATGACCGGGCAATATATAGATGTCTATGCTTGAAACGGCCGGACCGGCAGGTATGCCTTCTCTTTTACCGGCTGGTCAGGTTGCCCCCTTTACCGGTTCTCTTAACTTTAACGCATTCTTAGACGACCGATTTTTTCAGGCCGAAAAAAACCTTATCAGCAGACCCTTTAACATCCTGGCATGTCTTGCCTCATCTCTTGAAGATTCGTCAAAGAAATCATGGGCAGGATCAATGTTATTTTCTTTTGCTTTTGTGGCCGCCCCTTTTTTCCCTTTGTTGGCCCCGATTTCCCCGGCCAGCATTTTTTCCAGGTTGGCTCTTGTGCTTTCTTCAATAAGACCGTTCAATTCGGCAAACTGGCCGGCATGCTGCGCTTCTTCCCAGGCGATGGTTTTGAGGGTCTCGGCAATCTCGGGAAGGCCTTCTCTCTGGGCCTGTCTTGCCATGGCGAGATAGAGACCGACTTCCGAGCATTCACCATTAAAGTTAGCCGTTACCTCCTTCTCTACCGCGGTGTCTTTTGCCACCCCGATCCGATGTTCGTTGATTAGGTCCATTCTTCTCCTCCTGATATTGATAAATTATTTTAATGCCTTTTTCTGACATCCCGGGCAAAGCCCGTAAAAATCAATTTGATTTCCGCTGATCTCATAACCGGCTCTCTCCCCTATGGGAATCTCAAGATTGAATTCTCTGTGTATATCGACAACCCGGCTGCATTTGACGCAAATAAGGTGATGGTGAGGTTCAGGATTCGGGTCGAATCTTTTTCTGGATGGGTCTATAGAAAGCTCCTGAATCAGGCCGATGCTTCTCAAAACCGCCATGGTATTGTATACGGTGGCCACCGAGATAGTGGGAAACTTTTTGGAGACATATTTGTATATACTCTCCGCCGACGGATGGGAGGTATTTCCTTCCAGAAAGTCCAGAATGGCCAGACGCTGGGGAGTAAGTTTTAAACCTAAAGACCGATATCTGTTCATTTGCCTTTATTTTATAATGATTCTAATATAATAATTAATATAATCTAAAAATGACTTTTGTCAACTGTTTTTTTTACTTTCAAGTTTTTTTTCATCCGGCGCCGGCGGCAGGGCGCCTTATTGACGCATCGAATGTAAGTGGAATAGCATAGTAAGAGAAAAGGGATTGCCGCAGCGACCGGTGACCTGAGGCGATTTAGTGCGTCCTGTAAAGGTTAGGAAAAATGAAAAATCATCT
>CAZERV010000098.1:0-10309 GCA_964514815.1 uncultured Spirochaetaceae bacterium
ATAACAAAGAGTCTTCCCCCGGTGCGCCCGAACACCTCCTCTTCATACATACATTCCACGTAAACCGGCGGGGTCGGGTAAATTCCCGGGGTGGTCAATCTGAATAAAAACTCCACCTCCTGTTTCCCGGCATAGAAATCGTCGAAGAAGTATTGAACCTCGTTATCCAGGATTTTTTTCACCGGGGCGAAGGAACGGGGATAATAGCCGCCCTCCGAGAAAAATCCCACGCCTTCATCTACAAAGCCGTATTCGTCGCCGTAAACGGTCTCCCTCTCCCAGCTTCTCCTGTCCAGCCCTCCTTTTTCGGTAAAAGCAGCGGTGGTGACGAAAGAGGCGTCGAGTATCTCCGCTCCCGAGGGAATGGGCGCCCTCAGAGCCACGAAGTTACGCCTCTTTGAGGAGGAGACGATCACCCGCATCCTGTAAGTCTCCCCCAATTCAAGGTCCCGGTAGTCCCTTACATTGCCGTCCAGGTCGAATATTTCGGTAAAGACGCTGAAACCTTCATCCCGCGGCCTGACTACTTCGGTGGGCAGCGCATAGTGGATGGTGGCTGTGTAGAAGAGCTTACCCGGTCCCTGCCTGGAAAAAGAGAGCCGGAATAGCTTATCCCTGGTCAGCCCGGATAAGGGTGCTTCTGAAAACGGAAACTCCCTGACCAGGGGCCTTCGGGAGATGCCTTTAAAGGGAGTGTTGAGTATCTCATTTTTATCGATTTCCACCCGGGCGGCAAAATCCGTTTTCTCACCCGCTTCCTCTCCGTAAATCCGGGCCAGGGCCTGTAATGCCCAGCCTGTATCGGAAGTATTGACCCAGTAGCCGTGTTTCTGGCGTTTCATCAGCGTATTGGTTATCTTTTCGATGAAGTCCGAGCCGGGATCGAGTTTATGGTATAGCATCAGGAGCAGGGCGAGCTGTTCCACTTCGGAATCGAAATAGTAGCGGTTTTCGTAGGTCTCAACCAGATCGATGGTCCGGGTCCCGACCTTGATAAAATTCTTGATCCTGCCCAGGCTGGCTCTGGCTAACTTGAGGTTTTTATTTTCAAAGAAAGCCAGGCCGAGGAATCCGTATCCGCTCAGGCCTATCTTGTCTCCTTCATTGAGCAGGTCCCTTGCCTTTCCGGTTACATCGATTCCGTAGAGAGACTGAACGTAGGCGGAATAGAGCTTCAAGTACAGGGATACATACTCGTTCGTAAGATTGGAGATATATTTGAGCAGCTTTCTCTCATCCAGGCGGGAGGGTATCCGGTAGCCGTTTTGTTCGGCGAAATGGAGAATGTGGGCGACCTTGATCGAGGAGTAAAGCGAAGACGGCCTTCCGCCTCTGAGCCAGAAAGGAAAGCCTCCATCGGCATTCTGGAAGTTGGCCCAGTCCGCCATTTCTTTTTCAACCGTTCCTCTTACATCGTTGACCTTTGATTCCAGTCCGAAGGGGATGATCTTGTCACCCCAGAGCACCAGGGGCAGGATCCGGCTCGTCCTCTGCTCCAGGCAGCCGTAAGGATAATCGAAGAGGTACCTTATCGATTCGGACAGGGAAGCCATCCTGGTGGAATCGAGGGTAACGGTAATTCCTCCGTAGCCTTCGGCGATGGCCGAAGGGATGATCAAGCCCTCTTCGGCCAGCCCTTTATCCGCAGTCCCGGAGACGGGTGAGGTTTTTCCTATGGTCGTAAATGCTTCCTTGACCAGGGGTTTTTCAATGATGAGCGTATCTTCGAGCTGTTCTTTCAATATGTCCGATTTTATGGTGAAGAGAAGCCTTGCTTCCCCGGTATTCAGGGCCAGGAGCTTGAAGGGGACTTCTACCGCGGTATTGGCAGGCACATTGACCTTCTTTTCCGGGCTGCCGTCGATCTTGATGAGGTCCGAGCTCAAGGAGACGGTTACCTCGTGCTCAATCGTGTCGAGGTTGGTAACGATTACCCCGGCAAAGGAGGTATCCCGGACGCGCAGCTTCCTGGTCAGGGCCGTCCTCACATTTATCGGGTTCTGGACCTTGAACTCCTGTTCGCCCATTCCGAAGGTATTCTTTTTCACGGCCATGGCCGTGCACCTGTAAGCGGTCAGGGTATCGGGGAGCTTGAATCTTACCCTTACGGTGCCCTTATTATCGGTCTTTAAATAGGGCTTAAAGACAGCGGTGGGTCGGAAATCCTTTCTTTTTTTCATCTTTTCGTCTTCCCCCTCGCCGCCCGGGAGGTCCTTGACCTCGTAGGTAACCGGGTTCATCAGCAATGATCTTGAGTCTGTGCCGCTCACTCCCAGGGGGAATTTATCGGCGGAATAGAAGAAATCGATCGGGTTCCTGACATGATAATCGATCAGGTCCAGCACACCGCGGTCCACGGCCAGGAAGGTAATTTCCGCACCCGGCAGGGGCTTCCCGTCCAGCGAGGCGGTTACCGTGACCTCCGCTTCTTCACCCGGAAGATAATTTTTCCGGGAAGGCTTAATTTCCAGCTTTATTTCTTTCGCCTCATTCGAGACCATGATTCTGGCAATGCCGAAATAGCCCTTCGGCTTACCCAGGTCCGGCTCAAAATAGCTTTTAGGAGGGTCCTGCGTTCTCCTGGAGTAGCTTACCAGGGCGGCATAGAATATCGGGATATATTCTTCGGTAACCTGAATATCGATGGTATTGGCCGACCCTTCAAGCTCGATTATCTTCTCTTCCAGAATCCCTTCCCTTTCTATGCTTAATAGATATTTGCCCCTGGGAAGGGGTGACTGTACCAGGAGCTTGACCGACTCGCCCGGCGCATAGACCTGCTTATCCGGGACCAGGTTGATGTCATTCGCGCCGCTCAATCTCCAGTTGACCCAGGAGGAACCGGTGGAGTAAAAGGAGAGGCGGGTATAAGCGGGCCTCTCTTTGCCGTCGGAAGATTCGAATTCTATGAAGTAGGAGCCGCTTTCCTTTGGGGTCAGATCGATCGAGCCGGTAGGTTTCTTTAATGAAATTTCATTCTCGTATTCAAGTTCTTCCACTCGCTCCCAGCGTTGTTGTATCCTTCTGTAGACTCCTTTTTGCAGGGCGACCTTCCAGGTGACCCGGTAGAACTTAATTTTCAGAGGACGGTCTTTTACTTCGGTAAATAATTCTCCGTCCGGCCGGACCAGGGCATAATCGATCTCCATCTTCTTACCCTGGGGCACAAACGGAGACCACCAGCCCTTTTCGGCCGAGGCTATTTTGGCGCCAATATAAAAAGTTGCGGGGTGCACCACGGCCTGAATCCTGGCCGCCACCATCTGGCGGTCGATGTCTTCGACCCTGACCTCTAGATCGTACCGGTAGGCCGAGCCCTTTATGCCCGCTTCGGTTTTCTGTTTGATATTTGCCTCCCCCAAAATGTTGAGCCGTCCCGAATCGGATGAAATGTGCGTGGTGCCCTCGTATTTAGCCGGCCCGAACCTGTAGTCCTTCCACTCCGTTCCGGGAGGGCGAAAAGACCTGGACCTTCTCGTCCAGTAATAGCTGTATTCGGAGCCCCCCAGGGAGCCTCCGGCCAGGTAATTGGCCCGGACCCTGGCAGATATATCGTCACCGCTGAAATATTGAATATCCGGTTTGGTTATGCTTACGGAGAAATTGAGGCGCCTGAAATGGGCGACCTGAAAACTCTCCTGTCTTCTCCCCCCGCCCCGGGAGTATTCGATGGTATAATACCCGGGCGCCAGGTCCTCCGGAAGCTGAAAGCTGCCGTAGAAGCCGCCCGAATCCGTGGTCTGCCCGCTTTCCCGGATAAACGGCTCGGCCTTGTATCTATCCTCTTTTACCCGGAGGCTGTAAGGGCCTTCATAAACGGAGTAGGACCCGAGCTTCAGGTTCCTGTCTATGCCGCGAAAAGTTACCGTTTCCCCGGGCCGGTACAGCCCGCGGTCGGTAAAGATGAACGTTTCCATTCTCTCTTCCTGGACCGAGTAGATTGAGGAGGTCCACCTGATGCCGAAATGATAGGGGTTATGAGAGTTGTTTGGCCTGAGCTCGACCTTATCGCTTTCCTTTTCGATCCTGATCCTCATCCTGTCGGACCTGTTGCTATCATAAAAAAGAGCAGTATATTCGCCTTCCTGAAACTCGAAAACAGCCAGTCCGTTTCTATCCGTTTTCCCCTGCTTTTTAATCCGCTGGTCCATTTTGAGGTAAACATCGGCGCCTTTGACCGGGTTTCCCGTGGAAAGAGAGGCGACAAGTACCAGTACCTTGTTGTATGCGTAGCGGGTGGTCACCCCCAGGTCGGTGACCTGGACCTGCAGGTTCCGGGTGCCATATTCCCTGCGCAGGCCCTCTTTGTCTTTTTTGGAGAAGTTCCAGTTTATGCCGACGAAGCCTTTCTTATCCTCGTTGAGCCAGGGGCTCAGATCGAGTATTTCATAGTGCTTGGTATTTTTTTCAAGGCTCGAGAAATCATAGGGAACCAGGTTAGAGGCCGTTAAGCTCCTATAGGGGTCCCCTATGGAATCAATTCTCCAAACGCCGTCGAAAACATTCTGGTATTCGTAGATGATTTTCGGAGGAAAGGCCGCTTCCAGCATCCTGGTGCCCGTATCGGGAAAATAATAGTAGCGCGTGGCATCGGGCACCTCAATCTCGATTGATTTATATAGGCGCAAGGGGCGGCCGTAGATATCCTTCAATCCTTCATCTATCCGGATTGTATAGGTTGAATCATATTCCACAGACAGGTTTGAAATCTTTAATACGTTTTTCCAGACCGTAATATTTTCTTCTGTCATGGCGGCCGGCAGGGAAACGCTTATATTGCCGAGGACCGTTTCTTTATCCAGCGGATGGGTAAAGTCGAGATAAATCGGATTGGAATCCCCCCTCTCGCTGCGGGGGAAAGAGTAGGAATAAGTCCGGTGCTTTTTAAAGGCAAACGGCCTGATCGTTTGAAACTGTTTTACCACTTCATCGGGCCGGCCTAAAAGATTCGTCTCGGACCTGGCCCCTTTGAGGAGGGTCAGAAAAACCGGGGAGTTTTCTTCGAAATTTTCTTTCATGTTTAAAATTACGATTCTCTTCAGAAAGTTCTCGTCCAGGTTCGCAAGGTCCAGATCTTTCTCATCTTCCAGCCTGGAGAGGGTGAGCTGAAAATTTTTTCCTGCCGAGGTAACCTTCAGGAAGTTCTTAATGACTCCCAAATTAACCGGATAGGAGAATGAAAGCATGATTCTCTTTGCCACCGCCACCGGGACCCCCGTTTCAGAGTAATCCCTGTATTCCGTTATGAATCCCTGTCCAAAACCCAATTCTACGATATCCAGGTATTCGGTATGAAAGGAAAACTCCCGTTTTCCTGCCAGCTTCTTTCCGCCCAGGGACCTGGTGTCCCTCTCGACCGTCACCCTATATTCCCGCTGGGGCAGGTATTTTTCATCCGGCTCGAAACTGAGCAGTTTCGTGCCGTACCAGCGGTAGATTCCGCTCATCTCCGGCTCGATCTTCATGACCGGGCTCGAGGTCATGACCTCCCCGAGCCTGGCCAGCGGAACAACGGGTTGGGAGAACAGGACATATATGGTTGGTCTTTTCATCTCCACCGGGAGCTCTTCGGTAGGCCCGTAGTCCACTATGGCAAAAGGAGTATCATCCTCGGCCTGAAAATCCGCAGCCTCGTATTTGGCCGCATCTTTGTCCGCATCGAAATAATCGATAGCAGACTCGGAAAGGTCTACATTTTTCCTGAGCTCGACGGGCTTAAGCATTTGAGGCTCGCCGGACTCTTCCCCGGCTGTGGGGCTCCCGGCCTTTTCAGATTTCCGACAGCTTGAGAAGAGCAGGACAGCAGTAAATAGGATAAGTAAAATTTTCTTCATCGGATAATTCTTCATATTTAGATTATAAGACGAATCTCGGAAAAAACAACTAATCTTCAGACATTTCCACTTTATTTGAAGGCCAATTCAGTTTCTAATTTCAGGGCCACCTGGCTGGCCTTCCGGGCTTTAGTACCCTTGCATTTGACAAATCAGATAATATGTTATACATTGTGCACATGAGAAAAATAACGATCAGAGAACTACACATCAAAACTGGTAAATGGGTGAGGAGAGCTGCCGAAGAGGAAAGAATCATCATAACGGACCGCGGTCGTCCCGTTGCAACTTTGGTTCCGTTTCAGATTAGAGACGCCTATACGCCGTTTAGCAAACGAAAGATGTTGCCGGAGTTTGAATCATTACCGTTCCTTCCAGGGGATTCTACCCGATATATCTCAGAGGACCGGAACCGATCATGATCTATTTCGACACATCCTATCTTCTAAAATGCTATGTAAAGGAAAATGGTTCAGAACAGGTCCGACAGATGGCATCCGAAGGAGATAGTATATCTTGCTGCATATATGGGGAAATGGAGCTATTTACCGCTCTTCACCGGAAACTCCGCGAGGCTGAAATCTCCAGAGACATGTTCGAAGTAATTCTCAAGCAAATCGAGCTTGATAACGCGCAATACATCTGGCATTGGTTTCCGCTTACCACTCGCCTTATCGAATCTGTGTGCCAGGCCTTTCAAAACCTGTCAGAATCCGTATTTCTTCGAACCGCTGATGCTCTTCATCTCGTGTGTGCACGCGAGAATGGGTTTTCTGAAATTTACAGCAACGACCGCCATTTACTGGAAGCTGCCTCCTTTTTCAACCTGGAGGGAAGGAACATAATCTCACGTATCGCCTAATCTTTTCCTCATGCAGACCCAGGGAAATATCATCCTTCAGCGATCGATCCGGGTAAAAAGCTGCAAAATGAATCAGGTGGGGCTCGCTTAAAACAGTTTTTTAAATATAATATATCCTAAGAATGGATAATTCCAACCCAAACCGAAAGATTGAGGAACAGGCAGAAGTTCTTATAAGACTGGGCAATCTGCTGCGCCAGGCGAGAAGTTCAGAGAAGCAGCAATCCGTCGAGAAGATTATGCGCAGCCATCTCAGTATTCAGGAGAAGATAAAAAGAATCAGAAAAATTGATGATTACAGGGAAGAATCACCGCTTAAAGACGGGACACCGCCGGGAAGGCAGCAGACAATCCGGCCTAAGCGCTACAGACAGCTCGCCCAAAAGGCCCAGGTTGAAATCAAAGTTCATTATACACCCAGGTCCTATCTATCATTTCTTTTTAAAGAATGTAGAAAGGTGCGGCAGTTCGGCAAAAAAACACATATTCTAGTGCCTGTGCTGTTCCCACCCTCGGTAAAGCTGAACAAAGACCTGGGTCCTTTTTTTGCCAAATATCTGCAGCCTCTGGTCTCTGAATTGCTGGAGATTCTCAAGCCGGCGCTTGAAATTGGCTGGCTGTATTTGCATAAAATTGATTACAACCTCATTGCCGTTCTAAAGAGGCTATGTCTGAAAATACAATCTATTAATTTTAGGCTGCTGAACTTTAAAGACAAAAAGCTGATTAACAGGCTTCGATCGCTGGAAAAGATTTTTCTAACACTTCAATATCGGTCGGAGTACCCGGAAAAAATCATTTCAGCATTATATACGTTTCTCCAAAAGAACCCGGATTTTCAGGCAGACCCCCTAAACATATCCATACTGGTAAGAAAGATTCTATATCAAGATCTAATGTTTCCTTCCCTGTACAATTTTCTGCTTGGTCTTAATATGCTGAAGAATAATAGATATTTTGACTTACATGAGCTGATGCTCCGGAACAGTGATGAAATAATCGATACCGCCGCCTTTGATTGTGAACCAAAAATCTGCCAGAGAATTCAATCCTTCATTGAGGAGTCTACTCGAAACCTCCTCCTTCTGCATGAAAAAAAACAGGAAATACTCAAACGGAAAATCTTTCTTCCAACCGCTGAAAACGGCGAAGCGGATTTCAGCCTGTTGCAATCTTTTTACAATACTTTCCAATCAGTAACAAAATACAATTATGGGAAGGATAAAGAAAATATTATTCTTTTTACACCGCGCTTCCTGCGATTATTTATCCAGACATTTGAACCTCTTCTGAACGGCGAGGTAAAGTTCTCTCGAGGGGGGAAGGTTAAACTGTTTTCCAGTATGTTTTTCCAGATGGAATTTCCCAAGCTATACTATCTAATTGGGAAACTGGAAAAACTAGCTTTTAACTGTCCAATCTTTCCCCGCAAACGTTATTTACTTTTAAAGAACACCGGTAAGGGCGCTATCTCTGTTGAAGCTGAAGTGATGCAGCTAATAGATGAAAACCTGACCCAGATACTGGGCATAGGAAGGAAACTGGCCACTGTTCTGAGCTTACGTATCCCGGCAGGAAAATCGGGAGATGATTTTGAGCCGCTTGATCCGATTATCCTTCAGGGGAAACCGTTCGGCCTTCCCTATGAAGAAAAGACCATCAATTCAAAGAATTTTTTACATGGTCGAACTGTAGTGGAAGCACTGAAAATCGCGATTTCGATCGGCTTTTTAACCGGGATATTCTTTCTCGACCAGGATACTCTGACGCTCTTGATCCGAGAGCAGGAACTCAATCAGAAAATCCGGTCCAAACTGGAGATGTTGGAAAGGATAGCCGATTCCGAAATCTATATGGAATTAAGGTCTATTTGTTCCGGGTAACTACTTTTCCCGGCCGCCTCTGTTCAGAAATTTTTTCGCGGTGAAAACGGCATCTAACCCTTATCTGATGAATATTTCAAAGCTAAAACAGTCTAATGGGGGAAAGGGCCATGAGGTTCATCTCTACGAACTTTTAAAAGATTTTTTTAGCAGATAATATATAGAGAAATATTGATCCGGCGAGAGATAGAAGCTATAGTTTATCAACCTTTCGGTCAGGAGTCATCATGCCCAAAGTGCTAATTTTCGGAGCGGTGCGCACCCCTATCGGAGATTTGGGGGGTGTGCTCTCAGGGGTCAGCGCCGTCCGTCTCGGTAAGATAGCGGCCGCAGAAAGCCTGCAGCAGGCCGCCCTTGCAGTCGGCTCCGTGGAGGAGGCGATCTTCGGCAATGTGCTGCAGGCCGGTCTGGGCCAGAACCCGGCCCGGCAGATAGCTATGGGAATCGGCGTTCCGCAGGAAGTGCCCTCCTTTACCGTAAACAAGGTATGCGGTTCGGGAATGAAAGCCATTGAATTGGGCTGGCAGGCCATCCTGCTGGGGCGTTCCCGGGTCGTCCTGGCCGGCGGTACCGAGAGCATGAGCCAGGCTCCCTATGTTCTGCAGGCCATGCGTATGGGGGCCGGGTTGGGGAACAGAACGGTTGTCGATACGGTACTCTCTGACGGGCTCATCGACGCCTTTACCCACTACCACATGGGCTTTACCGCCGAAATAATTGCCGAGAAGTATAAAATAACCCGGAAGGAGCAGGATGAGTTTGCCTGCCGCAGCCATCGGAAGTGTGTCGAAGCAATACGTCAGGGGCTGATGGCGGAGGAGATCGTAAGGGTCCCCGTCCGCGTAAATAAAAAGAAGTCAATAGTAGAAAGCGATGAGCATCCCCGGCCGGACACCTCCCTGGAGCAGTTGAGCCGGCTCCGGTTAGCCTTTCAGGCGGACGGTACGGTTACCGCCGGCAATGCCTCGGCTATTAACGACGGCGCTGCCTCTGTGGTATTACTGGGCGATGACGGTCCCCTGGCCGGCGGCCTCGATAGAAAACAGGCGGTGGCTCTCAGGGACGTTTCATCCTCTGGCTGTGCTCCAGAGACCATGGGGCTGGCTCCGATCAGCGCCGTGGAGAAGCTGTTAAAGAGATGCGGCTTAAAGGTGGCCGATATCGACCTGTGGGAGATTAACGAGGCTTTCGCCGCCACCTCCCTGGCTGTAATCAGAGCGCTGAAGATCGACCCCGTCCGGGTCAATGTAAACGGCGGGGCCATCGCCCTGGGACATCCGATTGGAACCAGCGGCGCCCGCATCGTGGTGACGCTGGTTCACCAGATGAAGCGCCAGAACGCTAAGCTTGGTGTCGCCGCCCTGTGCATCGGCGGCGGCCAGGGTATGGCCCTGCTGCTGGAGAATACCGGCTGATTGGTCCTGCTGCCGGGGCTTTTTCCTGCTAACAGGAGGCGTCCATGGGGAAAAAGATTTTCAGCGGGCGATACGATCCTTATTACGGGGAGTCGGGCGGGATTGAACTCACCGGGTTTAACGGTTTACCAATCCGGCCAGACTGAAGCGATTTCCATACCGCCGGTGCCCGCAGGTGTCTTCATCCCCGGAGGGGGCGTCTTCGTCCCCGGAGGGGGTGTCTTCATCCCCGGAGGGGGCGTCTTCGTCCCCGGAGGGGGCGTCTTCGTCCCCGCAGGTCGAAGATGCCCGCAGGGTAGCGAAGGTGCCCGCAGG
>CAZERV010000099.1:0-10290 GCA_964514815.1 uncultured Spirochaetaceae bacterium
AAAATTTATTCTAACCATAAAGCAGAGATACCCGCTAGTCAAGTTAAAAATGGGCTCCCAAACTAAAGGAAAAAGTGAAATTATTTTCGTTGATAAAATAATTCAGGTATCCGACCAGGTCGTAGCTGAGAGCATGCAGGACGAGGCCCGCGCCCGTGGACAGGTAGATCGGGTCTAACTGCAAAGTCCTGGACAGCTTGTCGTAAACCCCGGAATCGAAATATATCACCAGGCCGGGAGTTACCATATTCGATATATTCAAGACGGGGAAATACATCCTCAGCTCGAGATTATTCACTATTTTCAGGAACCCGTCGAAGCGGTCGTTCCGGATGCCCCTGACGGCGCCTCCCAGCCCGCGGTAGGAGCCGGGGTTGGAGAGGATCGGGACATTGCTAAGCCCGCCCATGGTTGTCCGGGCGCTGATCGGGATCTCGGCATCGTTACCGAACAGGTAATCGAAAACTAATCTATCGAAAATATGCATGTTAAAGGACCAGTCGGAAAGGAGCGGTTTATAGACTATGGCCAGGACGTTCAGGCGGGTGAAGCCGGTTTTTCCCACTACCTCGTTTAAAAAGAACCGGGGCGCAAATTCAGCGGAGATGGAGCTGTAAATCCCTTCCCTGGTGACCATTTCGCTGTCGTAATAGACGGTGTCGAAGACAAAACCAAGCATTATGGAGTTCTGCCAGAGCCCGTTGCGGTCCGGGTAGTTGGGGTAGCCGGCCAGGATGTCATCCTTCCAGTAATAACTCTGCAATTTTCCCCGGTAGAGGAGGGTGAAATCGAGGAGGTTTCTCTGCTGCGCTTCGTTGTAGAGGATGCCCTGGCTGATTCCCAGCCGCCAGTCGATGTTGAGATTATCGTAGCCGGGTAAGTCCGGATCGGATGGCACGGTCGTGTCGTCGTTGTTCGGAAAATAATTGGCCGACTGGTATCCGCCGCCCGCCGAGACCCAGAGAATCGTATCGACTCCATCGAAAATGCTCACTCCCCTATATCCCAGGCCGGCATCGGCGCCCCAGAAGCGGATGTCCCACTTGAAGATGAGATCGGAACCGTCATTGTCATCCGCGGCCAGGGTAAATGGGCAGAGAAGCAAGAGCATAAATAGAAAAATAACATGCTTTTTCATGGTTGCTCCTTATTCAGACCGAATCACTTTACAATAAAAAGAAGCGCCTGGCAAGAAAGTAAAGTGAGGCAGCAAATCTTTCTTTTAAACCTGGCGTTTTTTCTGTAAATTATGGGTATGTCCGACAAGAACCTGCTGGCCGTTGCCTTAAGCGGGGGAATTGATTCCAGTGTGGCGGCTTTTCTATTAAAGAAAGATTGGGCGCGCCTGGTCGGCGCCAGCCACTTCATCTGGCCCGACTCCCGCTGCTGTTCGGTGGAGGTATTCGATCGAGCCCGGGATGTGTGCAAACGCCTGAACATTCCTTACCTGCAGAGCGATCTCTTTCCCGAGTTCAAGGAAAAGGTGGTGGGGGACTTCATAAACACCTATTTAAAGGGGAAAACCCCCAATCCCTGCGTGGCCTGTAACCGCTTCATCCGCTTCGATCTCTTCTACCGGCGGCTTGAAAGCCGCCTGAAGGAGGAGGGTTATCTTCCGGAAGGAGGAGACCTTTACTTCTCAACCGGGCATTACGCCCGTATCGAGAAAAGGCCCGAGGGCTATTTCCTGGCCAGGGCGAAAGATCAGGCCAAGGATCAGACTTATATGCTTTACAGGATCGATAAAAACCTGCTCAAAAAGCTGGTCTTTCCTTTGGGAAATTACCTGAAATCGGAGGTAGTTGCCCTGGCCGAGAAAATCGGACTGGAGTACTCAAGCGTAAAAGAGAGCCAGGACGCCTGTTTTGTCGAGACCGGTTATGTGGACTTTATCGCCGGCCAGACGGGGAGAGACGATTTCATCAAGCCAGGGGAGATAGTCGATCTTAAAGGAAGGGTCCTGGGAAAGCACAGAGGCGCGGTCTATTATACGGTCGGGCAGCGAAGAGGTCTCGGCCTGGGCAGCGGTCCCTGGTATGTGGCGAAGATCGATCCCGGGGCCAACCGGGTATACGTGGGCCGCAAGGTTGAGGCCCAAAAGACGAGCCTCCTGGTGGAAGACCTTAGCTGGTTCATTCCCTTCCCCCGTGCTGCCTTAAACTGCGGCGTGAAAATCCGCTACCAGACGAAGGAGCAGCCCTGCCGGATCGAGCCGGAGGATAACCTGGTCCGCGTAATTTTAAAGAAACCGGAGATCGTAACCCCAGGGCAGTCCGCGGTTTTTTACGGGGATAACCTGGTATTGGGCGGCGGGAAAATAGTATGAGAGCCGGTCAGACCCTGATTTCTTTCACCGCGTCCCTGGTAACCAGGAATTCGGTTTGATCAAGATTCAACCAGGAGGCCGGGAGCCCGGATTCCTTTGCTAAGACCCGTTTCAGAGTTTCCCGCTTCTTTTGCCAGCTCCTCCTGGTCTCTATAAACACGAACTTCTTTACTATGGTTCATGCAAATGCCTCATTCGGCAGTTTCCCGGTCGCTTTTATCGCCTCATAAAAGAGGAGGTCCGCCTTGAGGGAATCAACTTCCTTAAGGAGTATTTCACCGGGCCCCGGCACCGGCAGGCGCATCGTCTGGCACTCGCTGTCCGGGCGGGTCAGGGTAACGCAGCCCTCTTTCTTACTTCGGAGGCTCAATTTCTTGCCGTCCCTGATTTCAAACTCAATCATATAGCCGTTTTCCAGGGGAGTCTTTTTCTCATGCCGAACTTTTACCGTTTTTCGGCCGGAATCCCGAAAGGAGAGGCCATCGGTTTCTATTTCCCGCGCCTCCCATCCCAATCTGGCCGCGAGCCAGAAGGAGTAAAGAAGCGCTTCGGAGGAGGAGCCGCCGCTCAAGCAAAGGGAGGCGATTTCGGTGAGCATTATCCTCTCCGCCACCGGATCGAAAAGCCGGGCCGTGCCGATTCGCAGGGGAAGAATCCGGTGCCAGGAAAAATCGGAAAAAGAGGTGCCGTACCCGCGATCCCCCCAGGCGCAAAGGCTCCGGAAAATCGACAGGGGATTTTCGGCCGGCTCCTCATTATAGCTTGAGTAAATCAGGAAGCGGTCGGCCGTTTCATCGGTCTTGCGGAAGAGCTCCGGGAAAGGGATCAACGGTTCCAGCCACCAGATGTAGACCGGAATCTCCCGGATGATCAGGGGGCTCCAGAAGCCTGGGTCTCTGCCTATATTGTCGGCCCCGTTCCGGATGTGTATTTCCTGAAAGCAGACCTCCGAATCCTTACGATACGGATAACAGCGGGCGGAAACGTGGGCCCGGGACGGCCCGGAAAATCCGCTTTCGATGTGAATAATACGAGCCGGCCTCTTGCCCAGGAGATAGTTCAGAGAAGCCTCCACCGGGTTTTTTTGAGAAGCCTGTTTGAAAATGATTAGATTAAAGAGGCCCGCCCTGGTGAAAGCGGCGGAAACGGCGGAAAGCTCTTTCTGGATCTCCTTCTCTATTTGAGTTGGGCTGATGGGATCGAGCCTGGTCATAGCTTTCTCCAGCGCTGTTCAGGACCGTTTAAGAGGTTTTTTGCTTCTTCCGGCCCGCTGCTCCCGGCGGGATAGAAGAAGAGCCCGTCTCCCTCCGATTCGGTCCAGGCGGAAAGAATGCCGGTAATGTAAGACCAGGCCGCCTCGATCTCGTCACTCCGGGTATAGAGGGTGGAGTCCCCTAGCATGGCATCGATAAGAAGGCGCTCATAGGCTTCCGGAGGCTCATCGCCGAAGCTTGACCCGTAGGAGAAATCCATATTTACCGGTCTCATCTCGGTGGTAAATCCGGGTATTTTCGAGTTGAAATTCAACATCATCCCTTCGTTCGGCTGAATTCTCATGATAAGAGTATTGGCCAGGGAGGAGGAAATTTCTGAGCCTTCGAAGAGGAGGTGGGGAGGGCGTTTAAGCCGGATGGATATTTCCGTGGTCCTCCTGGCCAGCCGTTTTCCCGTCCTGAGGAAAAAGGGCACCCCGGCCCAGCGCCAGGAATCAAGGGCCAATCGCAGGGCTACGAAAGTCTCTGTGACTGAATCCTCGCTGACCCCCGGCTCTTCCCTGTAAGCGGCCACCTTTTTCCCGTCGATAATTCCGGCCAGGTACTGGCCCCGGCTAGTTTCGCTCCGGATTCTTTCTTCAGTTACCGGCCTGATCGATTTCAGCACCTTGACCTTTTCGTTGCGGATGGAATCCGGGTCCAGGTCGTTGGGCGGCTCCATGGCCACCAGGCAGAGCAGTTGGAGGAGGTGGTTTTGCACTATGTCCTTCAAGGCGCCCGCTTTCTCGTAGTATCCTCCCCGGCTTCCCACCCCCAGGGTCTCCGCCATCGTGATCTGGACATGGTCGATATAGCGATTATTCCAGATGGGCTCGAAGACGCCGTTTCCGAACCTGAAGACCATTACGTTCTGTACCGTTTCCTTGCCCAGGTAGTGATCGATCCGGTAGACCTGCTCCTCCTTGAAGACCGAAGCGAGCTTCCGGTTTAAAGCCCGGGCGGATTCAAGGTCTCTGCCGAAGGGCTTTTCTATGATGAGGCGGGTAAAACAGGCTCGGTTGCTCCCCGCCGCCTGAGGTCGGGCGAGACCGGCTTCTCCTAATTGATCGATAATTACCTCGTATTCCGAGGGCGGGGTGGCCAGGTAATAAATCTTATTGGCCGGCTCGGAGTAATTTTCTTTGATCCGCCGATACCCTTCCCCAGCTTCGAACGGTGAAGAAATGTAGGATATTTTGTGGAGAAAAGCTTCCTTCAACTCCTGATTCAACCGGTCCCGATAGGTCTGTTCTAGTATGGCGGAAATTTCTTCCCGGAACTTCTCATCCGACCAGTTCCGGCGGGAAAAACCTGCGATTTTAAAATTGACGATAAAACCGTGCCGGAATAAGGAAAAAAGAGCGGGTATCAGCTTCCGCCTGGTCAGATCTCCGCTGGCCCCGAAGATGACGATAGTAAAGGGAGCCGGCTCCCTGGCCAGATCCAGGCCGAAGAGCAGGGGATTTTCATCCATGCTCATACAGTGTTATATATTAGGCGGAAGGTCAACCTTGAAAAGACTGGCAATAAATAACCCATGGCAGGATGCTCCGGTTTTTTTCAAATCCAGGACCGGCTCTACTATGGAGGACGCGCTCACTCTCTATCGAAACGGCTATCCCGGCGGAACCGTTGTGGCAGCCGGTTTTCAGGAACAGGGAAGGGGGCGATTTCCCCGCCGGGTCTGGAAATCCCGGCCCGATGAGAATCTGCTCTTTACCCTCTTGCTCGTTCAGGACCTGGCTTTTTCTGCCACCCGGCTGCCGGTTTTAATGGGACTGGCTCTCTCCCAAACAGTAGAGGATCTGTTCGATTTAAAGACCCGGGTGAAATGGCCCAATGACGTGCTGTTCGGGGAAAAGAAACTGGCCGGCATCCTCTGCGAGGCGCACCCACCGGCTATCCTGGTAGGTATAGGCCTTAACTGCAATCAACGGATTTTTCCTGAAGAATTAAAATCAACCGCCTGTTCTTTGAGGCAGGCCTTAGGACGGGCCGTGGATACGGTCCTGCTTCTGGAGCGCATTCTCTCATCCATATGCTCGAGCCTCGAGGATACGGATTGGAAAGAAAAGCTGTTATCGAGACTCTACCTTCTTAACGAGAGGATAGTAATTGCCCGGGGCCTGGATGATTCCGGGCCCAAAGAAGTCCATGGAATTCTAAAGGGTCTCAATGAGGACGGTGCGCTTCTCATTCAACTCGAAGACTCATCTCAGCTTGTCTCAATTTTCAGTGGGGAAGTCAGGAAAACTTGAGGATTTTCCAGCCCCTTTTCCGGGCCGCCAGTCTCAGGCGGTGGTCCGGATTTACCACCACCGGGAATCCGACCGCTTTTAAAAGCGGCAGGTCATGGATGCTGTCCGAGTAAAAGGTGCAGTCCTCCGGCCTGTATCCCTTCTGGACTATAAAGGACAGCACCTGCTTCTTTTTTTCCCGCTCAAAAAGCGGCACGCCTTTAAAACGTCCCGTGGAGAGTCCTTTCTTGAACTCAATGGAGGTTGCCAGGACTTCCTCGACGCTAAGGTAATCCGCCAGCGGCTTGACGATGATGTCCGGAGAGGAGGTGGCCAGCGCCACGGTGGTACCGGAGGATTTGATCGACTGGATTAAAGATACCGCACCGGGATAGATGTCTTTTCTTAAATACTTCTTAAAGCTCTTATCAGCCAGTTGCTCAAAAGCCTTTTTCGGAATGCCCTTTAGAAAAAGATGCTTTCTATCAATAAAGCTGATTTTCATATTCCCATAGCGGTAATAGAGATAATAGAAAGGAATCAGCAGGAGAAGCCGGATTGGGAACATCCCTCCCCTGATGGCTAAAATTGCGAAGCGCCGGCCCGAGGAACGGCGAATAATGGTATGATCCACATCAAAAATATGTATACCCGGGGTCACGTTATAAGCCCAATCTTGAATGAAAAATTTTCAACCTTTTCGCTGTATAGAGAGGAAAAATCGCCGGCGCCCGAATAACCGCTTCCAACCGGTATATAGGTACCGTTCAAATTAACAAACACTATATACTTTTTTCTGCCAGGCGGGCAAGGCCGGCAGGAGAACTGAAGAAACCCGATTCTGGGGCTGTTTGAACCGCAAAAGTGGAGTGAACAGCCCTTACCGTCCTTTGTGATTTCAAAATAGCTGCCGTACAGTATCTTTAGGGGAGTTTCCCTGGAAATGATATTTAGGCAGCGAGTCCCATCCGGGAAAACGGACCGGATGGTAGCCTTTTCCCGGTCCTTGAGCTCGAACAGGGGCAATTCAAAGGGCACCACTTCTTCAATCACCGTATATGGGTCCAGTTTTGGATAGCGAAGCTGGAAATCGAGGAACAGTTCCGGGCTTTCTTCGTTAAAATAATAATCGACCACCAGCCTGCCTTTTTGATTCTCTTCAGGAAGCTGAAGTGAAAAAGCAGACCGCAGGCCGGTCTCCTTTGCTCGCTCTGAGGATTCGTAAGAAAAAGCGCTCTCGGTTTGAAATAAATACTTTCTTCCCTCAATGGTCAAATAGGCACTGGCCGGCCTTCCTGCCAGCACCTGCCTGCTCCTTACGCTCAGCCCCGAAAATCTGCCATCCAGGAAATTCGCCTCAAAGGATTTTCCGGTGAGAGCCACCATACCCATCATACTGGCTATCAGGACCCGATCCTTTCCGGGCGCCTTATGTCCTTTCGGTTGATCGACGTGGGAAAGGGGCGTCTGATCCGGGGAAAGGATGTTGAGGATTCTCCGAAAGTTGGCATTATTTTTTTTCTTTTTATTGCGGATGTCTTCGGCTGAAAGCCGCCTATTCCTGGTGAGAGGGTCCGCCAGGACAATTTCCCGGATCCAGGTGGAGCTCCCATACGTTTCGCTGTCATCTTCTATTGCGTCTTCTACATCATCTGCGCCGGTAAAAATTCCCGGGTCTCTTAGAGAGCAGAGCTTCAGGTCGTACCCGGCGCTCAAGGCATCAAGGAGAAGCTTCACCGGCCCGGATTCAAGCTCGTGGGTCTCGAATAAAATGAAGAGCTCTTTTTCCGGGGGAACAATGATCTTCCGAATTGTCTTCCGGAGTTGTCCGTATTCCCCGCAAGAACAGAGCAGGTAAGTGAACAGAGTTACCGGCCCATTTCCGGACCTCTTGCCTGGCATCCGGACCGGCATCGGCTGGAATCCGCGTCCGGGAAGACCGAGACAGTTGAATCCCCGCTTGCTGTAGATGCCGCATTCAAGCTCCCGGCTGAGGTCCGGAACGATGGGCATAATGATTTGGGATTCAAGGCCGAAAAGCTCCTTGAAACCTGGAAGCCAGGGATTTTCACGGCACCAATCGAGCTCCTTTTCAAGCTCATCGGCAAATAGAAGAGGATGAATCGCTCCCCTGAATCCGGCCGGAACAGGGAGGTCGTTTCTGGTTTTCATCCGGGTCTTAATTTCCATGATCAAATCATTCAAATTTCTATTGAAGCTCTTTAAAAGCGGGCTCAAGCTGAAGTTCCAATGGACAGGAATTTTGAGGTCCGTTTCTAAAAGGGTCAATTCATTCAGGATTTTTTCCGTAGATTTGCAAAGTTTTGGGACCGAAGATCCTTCTAATCGAAAGCCGATCAGGAGCTGCAACTCTCTCTTAGTTCTCACCCATTCTTTTTATCAGATGGACTGTTAAAGTCAAGTAGCCGAAAAAGTGATTTTTTACCGGAAATTTAGCAGAAAAAAGCATTTTTCTGTTGATGATTTCCTTAAGAATTTGTATCTTTCATAGAAAGTATAAGGGCTGTATCCAATTATACCTAAATAAAACAAAACTCAAAGGAAAGGGTAAAAAAATGGCTAAACAATTACAGTATGACGAATCTGCCAGAAGGGCGCTTCTAAAAGGCGTCGAGAAGATGTCGAACGCGGTCAGGGTCACCCTTGGTCCCAAGGGACGCAATGTGGTCCTTGATAAGAAGTTTGGCTCTCCTACGGTTACCAACGACGGTGTGACCATCGCAAAGGAGATTGAGCTGGAAGATCCCTTCGAGAATATGGGAGCCCAACTCTTGAAAGAGGTGGCCACCAAGACTAATGATGTGGCAGGAGACGGTACCACCACGGCAACCGTGCTTGCTTATTCGATCATTCGGGAAGGCTTAAAGAGCGTGGCCGCCGGTATCAACCCCATGGAGATCAAAAGAGGGGTCACCAAAGCGGTAGAAATTGTCGTCCGGGATATCAAGAAAAACTCCAAGGAGATAAAAGAGAAGGAAGAAATCTCCCAGGTAGCCGCGATTTCGGCTAACAACGATATGGAGATCGGAGATCTGATCGCCGATTCCATGGAAAAGGTCGGTAAGGATGGGGTTATCACAGTCGAAGAGTCCAAGTCTATGGAAACCAATCTTGAGGTTGTGGAGGGTATGCAGTTTGACCGCGGTTACCTCTCCCCCTACTTTGTTACTAACCGGGAAACCATGATCACTGTTTTAGAGGATCCCTACATCGTTATTCATGATAAAAAGATCTCCAGTATGAAAGATCTTCTTCCGGTTCTGGAGAAGATAGCCCAGACCGGCAAGCCGCTTCTCCTGCTCGCCGAGGATGTCGAGGGTGAGGCCCTGGCAACCCTGGTCGTCAACAACCTGCGCGGCACCCTTAGTGCCTGTGCAGTAAAAGCTCCCGGCTTTGGTGATCGCCGGAAGGCCATGCTTGAGGATATTGCCATTCTCACCGGAGGGCAGGTAGTATCAGAGGAACTGGGTCTCAAGCTCGAAAATACCGAGATCAACCAGTTGGGCCGGGCTAAATCTGTTAAAATCGATAAAGAGAACACCACTATTATAGAAGGCGGTGGCAAGCAAAAGGACATAAAGGACAGGATCGGCCAGATCAAGGTACAGATCGATGACACTACCTCCGATTACGACAAGGAAAAGCTCCAGGAAAGGTTGGCTAAACTGGCCGGCGGTGTCGCGGTAATCAACGTTGGGGCAGCCACTGAAGTGGAGCTCAAAGAGAAAAAGCACCGGGTAGAAGATGCTCTTTCTGCAACACGGGCCGCTATCGAAGAAGGGATCGTTTCCGGCGGCGGCGTAATCCTGATTCAGGCCGTGAAAGCCCTCGATAAAGAAACAACGGAAGACCTGACCCCCGATGAGGCTGTCGGCTACAGAATCGTGAAGAGGGCCCTGGAAGAGCCCATCCGGCAGATCGCTGAGAACGCCGGGCTCGACGGACCCATTATTGCGGAGAAGGCAAAGACTGAGAAGAAGGGCATCGGTTTTGATGCGGCCAAAATGGAATGGAGCGATCTTATCAAAGCCGGCATCATCGACCCGGCAAAGGTAACCAGGTCGGCTATCCAGAACGCAGCCTCGATCGCCGGAATGCTGCTCACTACCGAATGCACTATAACCGATCTTCCTGAAAAAGAAGCTCCCGCGCCGATGGGGCCGGGCGGCGGAGGAGGAGGCATGGGCGGTATGCCTCCCTATTAATTAATCATCGTTTTTGTAATTCAAGAGCCCCCATCGGCGGCATTCGCGCCGCGGGGGCTTTTTTTGGGATAGGGTGGCCGGCCTGACAATACCGTCTCGAGAACCAGCGAATCATTTAGATAGAGAAGCATACGAAGCCATACCATGTTGATCTAGCGTGAGTTTATTAGCGCTAAATTCCAAAGCACATATATATGAATACCTCAACTGTATACACCAACACCATTAAATTTTGGACGCTTGATGTG
>CAZERV010000100.1:0-10257 GCA_964514815.1 uncultured Spirochaetaceae bacterium
CCGCAGGTCGTAGATGCCCGAAGGGCGGCCCGCCAGGGTAGGGTGTCTTCATCCCCGCAGGGGGGGAAATATTCTTACCAGGGGGACGGTTATTAGAAGGGAGCCAAAATGAGCGGGCAACCACAGGAAGCAAAGAAGATAATGGTTTCCGATCTCTGGAAATTGAAGGGCGAAGGCAAGAAAATTTCCATGATCACCGCTTATTCTTATCCTCAGGGTCTGATCGTTGATGAGGCGGGCATAGATATCATTTTGGTCGGCGATTCCCTGGGAATGGTAGAGCTTGGTTACAGGGATACCGTTCCCGTGACCATGGATGAGATGCTGAGCCATACCAGGGCCGTCGTGCGGGCCGTAAAGAGGGCTCATGTGGTCGGGGACCTTCCATTTATGTCCTACAATATTTCGGCCGAACAGGCCGTGACCAATGCCGGAGTTCTCTACAAAGAAGGCGGCTGCGATTCCGTAAAGCTCGAAGGCGGGCAGGATATGGCAGATAAGGTGGCCGCGATTCATAAGGCGGGAATTCCTGTTTTCGGTCATATCGGGTTGACGCCGCAGACTGCCGCGCTCTTAGGCGGTTTCAAGGTCCAGGGAAAAAATATCGATCAGGCAAAGAAGGTAATCGATGACGCGCATGCTTTGGAAGATGCCGGCGCTTTTGCGCTTATTCTGGAGGCGATTCCAAAAGAGCTGGCCGCGGTTATCACGGAAAAAGTAAAGATCCCGACGGTCGGTATCGGCGCCGGAGTTAACTGCGACGGCCAGGTCCTCGTTCTCCACGATATGGTCGGCCTGTTTAAGAGATTTACTCCCAGGTTTGTGAAAGTCTATGCCGATCTGTATGCCGCCCAGATCAAGGCGGTAGAAGAGTTTATAAGCGATGTCCGGGGGCAAAAGTTCCCGGGCGACGAGCACTCTTTTACCATGAAAAAAGAAGCCTTCGAGGAGTTGAAAAAGGTCCTGGGCCTATAGGGTAAAAATAACCGTATATTAAGCTGAAGGAGCATAGAGGTGGCCAGGGGAAAACCGGAGATAGATATGGAACGATGCAAGGGATGTGAGCTCTGCATCGAAGCCTGTCCGGAAAAAATCTTAAAAATGTCGAACACTTTTAATAAGCAGGGACAGCATTTCGCTGTCTGTTTTGAGCCTGAGAAATGTACCGGCTGTAAGTTCTGCGCAATTATCTGTCCCGAAAGTTCAATACGGATCTGGCGCTATGCCGGCGCCAGGTAAAGGGGGGGGGAATGGCTGAAAAGGTTTTAATGAAGGGGAATGAGGCGATCGGCGAGGCGGCCATCATCGCCGGCTGCCGCTATTATTTTGCCTATCCCATAACTCCTCAAAATGAAATAGCCTCCTATATGGCGCTTAGAATGCCCCGGGTGGGGGGGACCTTTCTCCAGGCCGAGAGTGAGATTGCCGCCGTCAATATGGTGTTCGGGGCGGCAGCCGCCGGAGCAAGAGCGATGACCTCATCCTCTTCACCGGGGATCAGCCTGAAGCAGGAGGGCATATCCTACCTCTCCGGAAACGAGCTCCCGGCCGTGGTCGTCAATATAATGAGAGGTGGTCCGGGCCTGGGCAATATTGCCGGCTCTCAGGCGGATTATTTTCAGGCAACCAAGGGAGGAGGACACGGGGACTACCGCATGATTGTGCTGGCCCCGGGAACGGTCCAGGAGCTGGCTGATCTCACCGTCGAGGCGTTCGATCTGGCGGACAAATACAGGATCGTGGTCATGATCCTGGCTGACGGCTTCCTGGGACAGATGTCGGAAAGCCTGACCCTACCCGGCGCATCGGGCAGGAAGTTCGATAAGTCCTCCTGGGCCCTGACCGGCGCCGAGAGACGGGACCCGCACATTATCTACTCTCTTAGGTTGAACCCCGAGCATGCCCTGGAAGAGGTCAACTTCAGACTGCAGGATAAATACCGGGAGATAGAGAAAAACGAGGTCCGCTTCGAAACCTACCTGGCGGATGACGCGGATTTTCTTATGGTAGGTTTCGGCACTTCGGCCAGAATCTGCAAATCGGTCATAAACATACTCCGCCGGGAAAGGATCAAGGCGGGTTTTTTTCGCCCGATCACCCTCTGGCCCTTTCCTTACCGGGAGCTGGAATGCGCCTTCATGGGCAAAAAGAAAGCCCTGGTGGTGGAGATGAATGCCGGTCAGATGCTGGAGGATGTCCGCCTCGCCCTGGGCAAGGAGACGGATATTGACTTTTACGGCAAGTTGGGGGGCATTGTCCCCGATGCTGAAGAAATCACAGAACGGGTTAAATCGTATGAAAGATGAAGATGTAAACGAAAAACTGGTCTATTCATTGCCTGAGTCGATGGTAGACACAGCGACTCATTACTGCCCCGGCTGCGGTCACGGGATCCTTCACAAGCTCCTCGGCCAGGCGATCGACGAGCTCGGGATCCGGGAGAAAACGATCATCATCGCACCGGTGGGCTGCTCGGTATTGATTTACTTCTATTTTAAGGTGGACAGTTGCGAGGCCGCGCACGGCCGGGCGGCTGCCGTGGCCACCGGACTCAAGAGGGTGCATAAGGACAAGGTAATAATCGCCTATCAGGGGGACGGAGACCTTCTGGCAATCGGAACGGCAGAAACGATACATGCCGCCAACAGGGGCGAAAATATAACGGTCCTCTTTGTAAACAATGCCATCTATGGAATGACCGGGGGGCAGATGGCTCCCACCTCCCTGGTAGCGCAAAAAACCCAGACCTCGCCTTACGGGCGGAATCCAGCTGAAGTCGGCCCGCCTATCCGGGCCTGTGAACTGCTGAACACCCTGGAGGCGCCGGTATTTATCGAGCGCTGCTCGGTCCATGATGTGAAGCATATCCTTAAAACCAAGAAGGTGGTAAAAAAGGCTTTGGAGAACCAGGTTTCCGGAAAGGGTTATTCATTCGTTGAAGTTCTTTCCATGTGTCCCATCGGTTGGGGCATGAAGCCCCGGAGAGCGGCCGACTGGGTGGAAGAAGCGATGATTCCTGTTTTTTCGCTGGGCAACTTCAGAGACAGGTAAGGGAGAAAGCGAATGCACGAAGGAATTATTTTCGCAGGTTTCGGCGGGCAGGGAGTGCTACTCGCCGGAAAGCTGGTCTGCATTGCGGCCATGCGGGAGGGAAAGCAGGTCTCCCATATTCCTTCCTACGGTGCCGAGATGCGGGGCGGCACGGCCAACTGCTCGGTGGTAGTTTCGGATGAGGAAATCGCCTCTCCTATCATTCATAGGCCCTCGATCTGTATCGTCTTGAACAAGCCTTCTCTCTTTAAGTTTGAAGAACCCCTCCAGGAAGGGGGACTCTTGATCTACAATTCCTCTTTGATCGATCTGGAACCCTCCCGGAAAGACATCAAGGCGGTCCCGGTTCAGGCCAACGACCTGGCTCACGAGGCGGGAAGCTCCCGGACCGCCAATATGGTTGCACTCGGTCTCTTACTGAAACTCCAGCCGGAAATTGCTTCCCTGGAATCGGTCATCGCGGCCCTGGACGAGGCTGTATCTGCCCGCCACAGAAGCCTCAATGCCGTTAATATCAAGGCCTTAAAGCTGGGTTTTACCCTGGCATAAGAATTCACCGTTAACCTTACCAGGTCCTGCCGGGCAGTCCGGTACGAAATGATTATCGCCGGGTTTGGAGACCGGCATGCGTGTTTTATCGATTAATCCGTGCTCTTTGAGGCTGTAAAGTGGTGAGGAAGAAGAAAAGGCCAGGATCGCCGTTTTAATGAAGGCGGTCCTGAACCAGGAATGGGGGCTGAGAACGGACCGGATCGTGACCAGAGCTCCGTTCAGGTCGCTCACAAACTGGGCAATCCCAATCCGAAGGTCGCTCTCCTCTGTGCCGTCGAAGTGGTAAACCCGGATATGCCGGAAACGGTAAATGCCGCCCTCATCTCGAAAATGAATGACCGGGGCCAGATAAAGGGGTGCATCATCGATGGACCGCCAGGTTTAGATAATGCCATTTCCTTTTACGCCGCCCGGAAGAAGGGCATTAAATCCGAAGTGGCCGGGGATGGGGACATTCTGATTGTTCCCGGGATAGCGGCGGGAAATATTTTCGTCAAAAGTCTCGAGTATTACGGCCACTGTAAATTCGGGGTCATTGTGACCGGCACCTCTTCCCCGGTGCTTATCCCCTCAAGGGCTCACAAGAGCGAGACAAAATTGAACTCGATTGCCCTGGCTATCGTTTTATCGCTCTAGATTCAGGATCACTTGACACTGGAAAAATTATTTCTTGACAAATTAGACAAGCTGGGAGATGTTAAGAGTATGAGGTGGTTTTCAGTCTTTCTATTAATAGCTCTCCTTTTGGGTCGGTCTGTATCTTCCCAGGATAGCAATGCCGCACCGGTCACCGCAGAACCGGGAACAGCCGCACTTAGCCAGGCTTATGTAATACCGATTCAGGGTGAAATCGACCGGGCCTTGATGGTTTTTATCAGGCGGGGGATCAAAGAAGCGAAAGAGGCGGAAGCCGGAACTATTATTTTTATGATCGATACCTTCGGCGGCCGGGTGGATTCAGCCTTGCAGATCGCCACCCTGATAGGCTCCGTGGACACGATACAGACCGTCGCCTTTGTACCGGCCGGCCCGGAGACGACCGGAGTAAGCTGGTCTGCCGGAGCGCTCATCTCCTTCTCCTGCAACCGGATCTATATGGCGCCCGGGACCTCTATGGGGGCAGTTGCCCCGGTCTACCAGACTTCCGAGGGAATGGAAATGGCCCCTGAGAAAACGGTGAGCGCCGTGCGGGCCCAGATGGCTTCCCTGGCGGAAAAAAACGGCTATCCCAAGGCCGTTGCCCTGGCCATGGTGGACATGGATGTGGAGCTTTTGGAGGTCTTTCTGGATGGGAAATTGATACTGACCACTACCACCGATCTGCCGGACCTGGAGCGGCAGGCCGGGCAGGAAGGGCTGAAGCTTGAAAAGGGCAAAACGGTTTCCCCCCAGGGGAAGCTGCTCACTCTTACGGCCGGGGAGGCGGAAAAATACGGAGTATCCTCAGGAAGGGCCGCCGACCTGGAAGCGCTTTATGCGGCCCTGGGGGTTGCAGAATCCGGCGCAATAATCCTGGAAACGACCGTGCCTGATAAGATAGTGGCCCTCCTCACCAGCTCCGTGCTGACCACCCTGCTGGTGATGATCGGCCTGGTTGCCATCTACCTGGAAATTACCAGCCCGGGCTTCGGCGTTCCCGGAACCATCGCCATACTCTGCTTTGCCACTATCTTTTTAGGAAATGCCCTTCTCGGCACCGTCGGCTCACTGGAGCTTCTTATATTCCTCCTCGGGGTGGTCCTCCTGGTAGTGGAAATATTCCTCATTCCCGGTTTTGGGGTAACCGGCATTTCCGGGATTCTGCTCATCTTCTTCTCCCTGGTGCTTTCCAGACAGGACTTTGTCTGGCCCAAGTTTGACTGGCAGTGGGAACAGTTCGGCAGGAATCTCCGCCTGGTCGGGCTGGGGCTCCTGGGCTCGATCGTGCTGGTTACCGTTTTCTTAAGGCTCTTTCCCAGGGCGCCTTTCTTTAACCGCCTGATCCTTAAATCCTCCGAGGCCAGCCAGGATGGGTTTACGGCCCAGGCGCAGGAAATAACCGGTGAGCTGATCGGAAAGAAGGGCGCCGCCCTGACCCCGCTCAGGCCGGCCGGGAAAGCGGAGATCGAGAACAGTGTTCTGATGGTGGAAACGGACGGAGAGTTTTTGGAATCCGGGCATCCGGTAGAGGTGATCGAGGTGAGCGGAAACAGAATCCTGGTCCGGGGGTGCTGAGATGTGGATGGCCGTAGGACTGATGATTGCCGGACTCATAGCCATTATTATCGAATTTTTTGTGCCCGCCGGGGGGCTGGTCGGCGTTCTAGGTCTGGCCAGCATTATCGGCGGAGTTGTTTACGCTTTTATTAATTACGGCACCACCGCCGGCTCGATTTTCCTGTTTGTGGCCCTGATCGCCGTTCCCCTGATCATCGCCATCTACTTCAAGGTCTTTCCGCGGACATTTATAGGTAAATGGCTGATCCTGGGCGAGGCCCAGAACCGGGAAAAGGGATATGCCACTTATACGGAGGAAAAATATGCAGATCTCATCGGAAAAGAAGGGGTGGCCATGACCGTGCTTCGCCCGGCCGGCAGGGCGCTGATAGAAAACAAGAAATACAGCGTCGTCACGGCGGGTGATTACATAGAGGCGGAACAAAAGATCAGGGTATTGAAAGTAGAAGGCAGCCGAATCATAGTAGCAAAAGGAGGATAAGATGTTTGTTGTATTATATGTCGCAATTGGAATAGGGGCGCTTGTTTTTATGGCCGTCTTTCTCAAGTTCTTTGGTTTGTGGTTCAGGGCGCTTCTTTCCGGCGCGCATATCAGCCTCGGGCGCCTGGTCGGTATGTGGATCCGGAGGGTCAAGTCCAGGATCATCGTAGACAGTCGGATCATGCTCACCAAGGCCGGAATAGCCACCGACTCCGACATGCTGGAGACTCACTACCTGGCCGGGGGTAATGTGATACGGGTCAGCCAGGCCCTGATTGCCGCCAATAAGGCCAATATTACGCTTAACTTTCAAAAGGCGGCGGCCATTGACTTAGCCGGAAGGGATGTGCTCGAAGCGGTGAGGACCAGCGTAAATCCCAAGGTTATCGATTGCCCGAATCCGGAAAGGGGCCGGCAGACCATCGATGCCGTGGCCAAGGACGGCATTCAACTGCGCGCCAAGGCCAGGGTAACGGTCCGGGCCAATATCGAGCGCCTGGTAGGCGGGGCAACGGAAGAGACGATTATCGCCAGGGTAGGCGAGGGGATCGTCACCACCATAGGCTCGGCCGAGAGCTACAAGAGAGTGCTTGAAAACCCCGATCAAATATCGAAGACGGTCCTCCAGAAGGGACTGGATGCGGGAACGGCTTTTGAGATCCTTTCGATCGATATCGCCGATGTCGATGTTGGGGATAATATAGGCGCGAAGCTGCAGGCCGACCAGGCGGAGGCGGATAAGAGGCGTTTCCAGGCCGTTGCCGAGCAGCGCCGGGCCGCAGCCAGGGCCCTGGAGCAGGAGATGTCCGCCCTGGTGCGCGAGAACCGGGCCAAGGTTGTTCTGGCCGAGGCGGAAATTCCCAAGGCGATCGCCGAAGCCTTCAAAAAAGGGAATATGGGCATCATGGATTACTACCGCTTGAGGAATATCCAGGCGGATACCGACATGAGACAGAGTATCGGCGGAGCAGAAAAGCCGGAAGATGAGGTTAAGGATTGATTAAAAGAGTAATTAAAGGCGGCGCCGGCCTTGAATAGAGAGAATCTTTTCGATCAGCTCAGGGAACTCTTGGCTCTGATTCCTATCCTGCTTCTTATCGTAATTCCTCTGCTGATCCGTATGCGCAAATTAATTAAGCACGGCCGCGAAAAAGAGGTTATAAAGAAAGAGAGGGAAGAAGAAAAGCCGGCGGTGGGGGCCCGGCCGGTTGAGGATGTGGAAAGTAAAGGACCTGTCGGAGAGATATTTCCCCCCCGGGGAGCCGAACGTAGGACCGTAGAGATATTTCCCCCCCGGGTAGCCGAGAGCGTAAGCAGGAGGACTGTTCAGAAGGAAGCCCTGCTTGGAATCATGGAGAGTGCGGCCCGCGAGGAAGAAAGTCTTCAGCCGGCAAAACGCCCGCCGTCTCCTCCGGAGGGGCGGCCCGAAGGCATATCAAGGGTGGGATGGAAAAAGCTTGAGACCCTTTCACCGCTCAAGCGGGCGGTCGTCTGGGCCGAAATTCTCGGCTCTCCCAGGGGTTTATCCGAGGAGAGGCGAGTCTAGAAGATACAATCATAGAGAAAGAAGCGCAGGCAGAATGATCAGGGCGCCGATAGTCGTGGTCGTAAGCGCCAGGGAAACGAGAATACCAAAATAAACTATCGGCATAAAGCTGGAAAACGCCAGTACGAGAAGACCGGCGACCAGGGAGATCGAGGTGAGCAGGATCGGTCTTCCGGCGGTTTTCAGAGTATGCTCGAGGATCTTCTTCTTATCCTTATGGAAAATGCCGGCCTGTCTCCGGTATTGTATTATCAGGTGGATTGAATCGTCCACTCCGACTCCTATGGCTACGCTGGAGAACATGATGGTTACCACATCCAGGGGGATATCCAGGAAGGCCATGATGATGAAGTTAAGCATTATTCCGGTCAGCATCGGCACGAGTGAAAAAAGGCCGAATTTTATGGATCTGAAAGTGATGGAGGTCAGAAGAAGTATCAGTAAGGCTGAAATTATGACCGATTTAATCTGATCTTTTATCAGGGTCTCAGAGAGCTCCAGGGCGACCATGCTGCCTCCCCAGATAACCGGCCTGGTTTCAAGATTGAGATTCATATCGATTTCAGCTTTAATCCGGTTGACCAGGAGCTTGAGCCTGTCCTCATAGATAAAGGTCTTCCTCTCCCCGTCATAAATCCTGAAGGCGATGGTCAGTCTGGTAAAGTCCTTGTTGGCGAGGGTCCCCACAAACGCACTTCCCCTGGGAGTGGAAGTCAGACTTATAAAGTACCTGGAAAGCAGAAGGACCGGGGCCTTCTTTTCAGGAATATCAAAATTTCCGTTCATCGTGTAATTCATGAGTTTCAGATACGAGGTAAACGAAGAGATATCAACGACATCGGGGTCCTCTTTCATATTTTCTTCCACGGTCGAGATTTCTCTCAATACTTCCGGCTGCAGAAAGTAGTCCTTATCATCCTCGGGCGCCGTGAGCGTGACATAAACGTAGATAAAGCCGCCGAATTTCTCCACAATATATAAGTTATCGCTGACTACCTTCTCTTTGTTCTTTTTCCGGAAATAGGAGATATAATCGGTCTGATATCTGATTTTTTTTCGAGACATGATAAAGACGACCGAGATAACGGCCAGGAGAATCAGAATGACGAACCTCCACTTTATTACCCAGAGGCTGAGCTTTTCCATGAGGGAGGCGATCCGTCCTTTTAAGACCTGGTCCCTTTCCAGGCTGGAGGGAGTCCTCAATTTAGAGAGTACTGCCGGAAAGAAAAATATTGAAAGGATAACGGCATAGATGATACCTATACTGGTGGCGATTCCGAACTCCCTGATCTGTCTCAAGGTGGCGGAGAGAAGGCTGGCGAAGCCGATGATAGTAGTCAGAGAAGCCATGAAAATTGTCAGGTTAATGTGAGAAACGGCACTCGCGATCCATTTCCTGTCCTCAGAACCTACCTTCGCCTCCCGGTAATACTGATTCAGAATATGGATGCTGTACGAGCTGCCCAGGGTTAAGACCAGAAGGGGAACCATAATGCTGGCAATGGTGATCCGAAAGCCTATCAAGCTCATGGTGCCGAGGGTCCAGAGCGTACCCAGGGCAACGACGAGAAGGGGAAGCAGGATGGACCTTCTGGATTTGAAGCTGAGGTATAATACGGTGAGAATGACCAGGATCCCCATAATGAGAAGCTTGGGGACATCTTTTACCAGGTAGTTCTTGGTAGTTTCTATGATCGGAATCTGTCCGCCCAAATAGATCTTGAAATGAGGTTTCAGGTCGGCAATTATTGCTTCTACCGAGGCGATCATCTCAGCATAGTCATCCAGCGATTCGGTTGCGAAAATGGAACAAAAGGCCGTCAAATCTTTTGAAATAACAAAGCCCCTGGCCAGGGGGTCGGTGGTCAATTTCTCCCTGAAGAGCTCAAGCTCCTCCGGTGAGCCGGGAGCCTTTCGGCCGGAGGACATCGGCGCCAGCCTGAGGGATTTTCCTTTTTTCTGAAAGGTGATGAAATTAAAAGGATTGATACTGCCGTGGATATCGGGGAGTTTCTCAATCCTGGTGATAACCTCTTCCAGAGCCTTTAGTTTGTCGAGTGCGAAGAGCTCTTCGCTTTCAACCGCCACAATTATATAATCATCATCCACGGTTGGACCGTACTCTTCCAGGAGCTTGAGGGCTTTGGATTCTTCAGGCAGGAGGTCAGTGACGTCAGGGTCGACCTGAATTTGAAGAGCATAGTAGCCCAGGAAGATGGAAATAACGGCAGTAATAAGCACAATGAACAGGGCATGTTTCTGGGCAAATTCTACCAGGTGAAACATAAAGGATTTTGGCATAAACTAACCTGTCAGAGAAATATTATAGCTCGCTGGCTTCTCTCACTCAGGATGATATAAATTAAATGGTCTGTCAATCCACCGTATCCCGGCCTTAAGCTTTTAG
>CAZERV010000101.1:0-10146 GCA_964514815.1 uncultured Spirochaetaceae bacterium
AATAAATTTTTAAGGGTCACGGTTAATAATAATGGAACTCTTGATGTGGAACAAAGTGGAAAATAACCCATTATATGAACGTACCTGAAAAAATGGCTGATAATTCCCAGGAAAGGAGCGCTAGCCTCGTACAGTTCAAAATAAATACCCTTGTCATGATGAAAAAGAATAGTTCAAAACTGGAATTTACAACATTCATAGATAATAATGCCATTGAGCACAGGTTAAGGGTTTTATTCCCAACCTATATTGACACGAACACGTTTTTGTCATCCACGCCTTTCTTTTTACAGGAAAGAGACATAAATAAAGAAGACTCAAGCACATATATAGAGACAGAAACCGGTGTATTCCCTAACCAGGGGGTTGTGCTGTTAAAGAATGAAGAGAATTGCCTGGCGCTTTATAATAGAGGTCTATACGAAGTTGAAGTAACAGAAGATAAAAGCCATACTCTTTGCCTGACCCTGTTTAGATCGTTTAAAAAGGAAGTAGGTAGGGGAGAGACAGGCGAGATGAGCTTGATGAAGAAAAATATGGCTTTCGAATATGCCCTTGATTTTAAATCCGGAAATGTACCTGCAGGCGAGGTAATGCTGGCGGGTGAAGATATGGAGGACAGGCATAAAAACAGCGTATACAACCTCCCATGAAGGATTGTTGTTTGGAGCCAGTTCTTCTTTTTTGAAGGTAAATATAAAAGGAGCAGTGTTAAGCTGTTTTAAGCAGGGCAAAGAGGGCCTGAAGATTGTACGGTTATACAATGGTGCAAAGGTAGAGCTTGAATTAAGACCGGCTGAAATTGTTACTTTAGGAATTTACTAATGGTGGGCCTGGTAATTTGCAGGTCATGGACTGGCACCCTGAGCTCTCTTACATTCTTTTTATTTTGTGCTTATTTGATTCTATCACTTTGCCATCAGTCTACCAGTTGCTAAATGGACCTGTTACTTTAAAGTTTCATACGAATTAAAACAATCAAAAATAACTATATGTACGTCTGTACTGGGAATTGTCTGATATTGTTATATAGAGAGCAGCATATGGTTTACACTGACCAAATGCTTGCAATGTTGTATAATTTTAGTGTTAAGTTTAAGTCAGGGGGCTAGTAATGACAAAAGCTGGAAATAATGTGCTGAAAGAAGCCATGTCTCTTCCCTTAGATATAAGGGCTGAGCTTGTAGATCAATTGCTAAAAAGTCTGAATTCTCCTGTAGAGAAAGAAATAGATAGATTATGGGCCGATGAAGCTGAACGTAGAGTAAAGGAAATCAAAGAAGGGAAAGTGAAAGCCATTCCGGGAGAAGAGGTTTTTAGGAATCTCAATAAGCGTCTTGGTTTATGACTTTTTCTTTTCATCCCTCTGCAGAGAAAGAGCTTAATCAGGCTGTTGACTATTATAATACACTTGATACAGGACTTGGTAACGAGTTTGCTCGTGAAGTTCGAAAAAGCATAGATCTTATTCAACAGTATCCTGGAGCATGGTCGGTTCTGTCTAAGAATACAAGACGCTGTCTCATAAAACGCTTCCCATTCGGGGTTATTTATCAGATCAACGGTGATAATATTTATATTATTGCGGTCATGCAGCTGAATAGAGAACCCGGTTATTGGGTACACAGAATAGATTGAGCTGATAGTTGATTCCTCATGTGGAACTTTAGAAAAGAAAACAGAATACAGAGGTCCTGGCAAACAGATAGATTTTGCTGGAATTTTTAAAGAAAATTCACTCTCCCTTCCAGGGTTCAAGGGTTTTTTGAGTGCTCAATAATGATAGGAATACATCTGTGGAAATAGGCAGGATTTGAAGGTAAATATAAAAGGAGCAGTGTTAAGCTGTTTTAAGCAGGGCAAAGAGGGCCTGAAGATTGTACGGTTATACAATGGTGCAAAGGTAGAGCTTGAATTAAGACCGGCTGAAATTGTTACTTTAGGAATTTACTAATGGTGGGCCTTTGGAGATTTTCAAAGTATGGATTTCAAAGGGCTTGAAGTCCAGCTTGACCGCTCCTTTTACCGGTTTCAGTCTCTTGACGTCTTCTTCCGTCATGGTAACCAGGTACACAGATTTTATCCTGAAATTAAAAAGGAGGCTTGTTTGGGTAAATGCCCCGTGAGTCTCATAGAGGCGGACAATGATATCCTCACCTTCTTCAGCTTTTTTGATAGTTTCGACAACTATATTTTCCGCCTCATTCTTTAAAAAAGAAAAATCCGGAGGGCAGGAGCCCTTTTGTATTCTTGCAGGAATGATAGATAGGGGGACATTCAGTTCGTAACCTGCCCTGACAACACCCCCGCTGATATGATTCCCCTGATGAGGAAAGAGAGAATAGACGAATTGATGGTGAGCCCGATCCGCCGCCGGATCGGGGTGCCCGGGACTTCGCAAAAGGTTTAAATCCAAAATATTGTCGATTGCCTTGTAGCCATACTTGCTGTCATTCAGAAGAGCCACGCCGTAATCTACCTGGGAAATATCCACCCATTTGTGGGCGCATATTTCATACTTGGCCATATCCCAGCTTGTATTTCTATGGGTAGGTCTTTGAATACTGCCGAATTGAATATCACAGGTTGCTGTAGTGGCCAGAATGGCCAAAGGGAATGATGTTCTGAGCATTTTACCCGATTCCTTCCAGTCTACCTCGGTGGCAAAATCGATTCGCCTGCTTCCGGCTCTAACCGTAATCTCTTGAATCAGTCTGGAATCGGCAAAGCGGTATTCCTGCCGCATAATGGCCAGGGGACCGTCAATTCCGGCTTTTTTTGATATTAATGTGAATCCGGATGGAGGCTTCTCTTCATAATTGATGGGGATATCCCAGGCGTCACCGTTATCTTCATATACAGCCAGCCTGTTGGCCGGCCGGCCCGAATTGAGTATCTCCCGTCGGTATTCTTTGTCAAAGATCGATTGAATTGAGCCGTCTTCTGCAAAATCTATTCTTAAGAGATCGTTTTCAAGGCTCTTTTCATTTGCGGAAAGTTCCACCGATATATCCTGTTTGGATGAGGCCTCGACAGTACTGTACCCCAGTGGAGGAATGATACCCTTAAACCATTTTTCCCCGATCTTAATCCATTCTTTCCGTTCCCAGGAGAGGGAGTTGATCACGATTACCGGCTCGGTAAACCCACTGGTATTGATATGATTGCCGAGCCTGTCATAGGCCTGCCCGGTAAGCTCCTTTGTTCGCTTAAGTAGCTGTTGATATGAGGCCAGGGATTCTTCATATACCCTGGAGATGGAAGAACCCGGCAGTATGTCGTGGAATTGGTAGAGCAGTACTTCTTTCCATATTTTATTGAGTTCCCCTTTAGGATACTCTGAACCGGCGAAGCCGGAGGAAGCGGCAAAGCCGGAGGCTAAATCCGAGAGAACACAGGCTATCTCGAGTTCCCGAAGAGTGATTTCAAGTTTTCTATTGTACCATTTATTTCGCGCCTGAGTCGTGTAAGTACCCTGGTGTCTCTCCAGGTAGAGCTCGCCGGACCAGGTTTTGTATTTTGATCTATCCTTTTCAATTCGTTTAAAGAATTTCTCTGCCGGTTCCTGAATCACCGGCGAAAGCCCAGCGAGATTTTTTTCCCTCTCAAGATATTCCAGGTGTTCGGCACCCGGTCCGCCGCCTCCATCCCCGATCCCAAAGAGAATCAGGCATCTGTCGGAAACGGCCTTATCCTGAAAAGCCTTTTCGGCCTGGATGATAGCCCGGGGAGCTGCCGAGCTGTTATAGTTTCCCTCCGGCGGCATGTGCACTAAGACTTCACTCCCATCAATTCCCCTCCAGATAAAGGTGTGGTGGGGGTGGATATTGAAATTATTCCAGGAGAGTTTTATGGTCATGAAGTAAGCAATCCCGGATTTTTTGAGCAACTGCGGCAGGGAAGCTGAGTATCCGAATACATCCGGTAGCCAGAGGATTTTCATATCCTTTCCAAACTCACTGCGAAAAAACCGTTTTCCAAAGAGTATCTGTCTGATCAGGGCCTCTCCGCCGGAGATATTCGTATCCGCTTCTACCCACATAGCTCCCTGGGGCTCCCACCTTCCCTCTTCAATCCGGCTTTTTATTTTTCTATACAGAAGGGGATGTCTTTCTTTGATCCATTCGTACAATTGAGGTTGGCTGGCGCCGAAGGTATAATCCGGATACCGTTCCATCAAGTCCAGTACCGTCGAAAAGCTCCTGGCACCCTTTCTGACGGTTTCCCTTAAAGGCCACAGCCAGGCAAGGTCAATATGAGCATGACCGATCGCGCTTATGGTAAGGGAAGGGTCTCCCGTCCTTTTTTTCAATTCAGCAGCCAGAATATCCCTGGCCCTTCGCGCCTCTTCCTCCGTATAATCAGACAATAGATTTGCCGCCCTATTGAGCGCCGCCAGAATTCGCTGGTGCCGGGCTCTATCCTCCGGAAGGTATTCCATGAGATCGAAAAGAACGAAAAAATCGTAGTAAAGCCGGCGAATCTCTTCATGGCATATGGCGATATTCGCCTCTTTGAGGGTACCCTTGTCCCTCAATTCTCCAAATAGATCGTTGCAGCCGCCCTCTGCCCATAAATCGACTGCTTCATCTCCCCTGGCCTCAGGGAGAAATTGAACAACCCGCTTTCCCGGCCTACCCAGGCTGTAGGAATAGGTTGAGCTTAAGGTTGTCAGACCCCTGACGGGACAGCCGGATTCATCAACAATACAGGCTTCGCCGCATATATCTATCAGGATAACTATCTTTTCTCCTGCCGCCGATGGCGGAACGCGGCCGGTGAAATGAAACCAGCCGCAGTCCCAGAGCTTTCCCCACTTTTTCCCGGGTGTCAGTATCTTTTTAGCCCCCGAGGTTCTCCGGTCAAAGGCTACCGGTTCTGGTGTAACCCATACCGTGACCTTCAGCTCTGAGATAAGCTCATAGATCGAAGCCTGGATCCTATCACGAATCGTCTTTAAATATTTTATTGTCTTTCCAAAATAGTAAGGCATAGCTACAAGAGTATAGGAAAGTTTGTCGGCTTTAGCCAGGAATAGTTAACCCCATTTTCCAAACATCAAGGATTAATTGATATCTTTAGGGCAGCATACCTTATCAAGACACTGCTTGGGAAACGGGGCAATCTCAATCTCTGCCGATTAAGCCAGCTGGCTTTCTTCAGTGGTTTCCTCGAACAAGGAAGATCATGCAATACTCGCTCAATTCCTTTTTCTAAAAACCATTCTCGAGCAGCTGCCGATGTCCGAAGACACACATCCACCTCTTCTACTGATAAACGCATTACCTACAATATTGTTCTTTAAATGCCAGCGGTGTATAAAATCTTCTTTCAAAGGTCTCGGTAAAGACAAGCGGGAATCGGATCTTCTTTTACGGTTTAGACTTACCAACAATTTACAGATGTTCATATTCATTCTCATGGAGTTTCAAAGCAGCTATGAAAGGATGGTTCTGCGGCTTTTAGAGTATATGCTTAAAGTTTATGAAGAGCAAATAGAGCTTGATAAACGGCTTTCTGTAGTGGTTCCTATTGTGATTTATAATGGCAAAGAGATTTGGAAAGAAGATACAAAGTTCATCCGGTACTTTCATTTACCCGATGCAGAATTGAAGAGGTATATACCGGCCTTTGAATATATCCTTGTGGATGTGAATAAGATTGAGGACAGTTTGCTTGAGAGTCTTAAAAGCGAGGTGTCCTACTTTTTTCTGCTAATGAACAGATAATTGATACACTCTTAGATGAGGAAGGAGGCAGGAGCATGCTTGCAGCTAGTATCGAAGAAATCAGGCAGGAAGGAAAGCAGGAAGGTAAGCAGGAAATAGTAAAAAATATGCTCTTAAAGGGCTTTAAAATTGAAGAAATTGCTGACATTACCGGGCTTTCTGCTGAAGAAATCGAGAAACTGAAGGATAAATAGATCCATTGGTACGACAATAATAGCGATGAAAGGGGCTGTTCCTGTTCTGCTGAGCGGCTCACAGGCATAAAATAATCGTACGATAACAACTTTTCTTGATCGATTGTATTATTCCTCTTTATTTTTGATTCAGGACTTATGATTTTCGGATAATCCGAGTGGGATTAGTCAGATCGATGAGGGAATAGCTTCTTTCCTATCTAATAATGAAAGACAAGTGGGTTGGCGCTCTGTCTTTGGTAAGGCCTTAAAAGATGCTGTAGCCAAGGCTCAGGCCAGACAGAGAAACAGCTTTGCATTATGCTTCTATCCGCCATGAACTGTTGGTAATTCACTTTAGAAATCTCGTCTTGGTTTGCCGCGCTAATATTCAAGTCCAACCGAGTTATATCGCCTGGAAGTTTCGCGAATTCCTTTGATCGATCACTTTTCATTAGTCCAGATATTATGCTGATCAAGAAAGCCCGGCGCGTATACAGCCAGGGTATCTCTTGTCGTAAAAATGCCTCTGTGAACGAAAAACTTATGTCTTCTGTTGCTAGATAGTCAATTTTCGTTTCGAGATTATATCGTATTGATAGCCGAAACCGAGGGGTTGAGTGATTCCAACCGCTCATTAAACTGAATAAACACCGGAGTCGGGCAGGCCGGGCGGCAGGTCGAAGATGCCCGCAGGGTAGGTCTTCGTCCCCGGAGGTCGAAGATGCCCGCAGGGTAGGGTGTCTTCGTCCCCTGCGGGCATCTTCGACTTGCTGAAGTCCCGGAAAAGATGTAAAAAGTCAAAAAAGCAGGAGGTCTTATGAAAATCGGTATCTTGTCAGATTCTCATGATAACCTGGCCAACATTCAAAAAACGGTCCGGGTATTCCGGGAGGCCGGAGTAGAGGTAATCGTTCATGCCGGTGATTTTTGTTCCCCTTTTTTTTTCCGGGAAGCGGCGGATTGCAAAGATTTCTGTTCCCGGATGTACGCCGTGTTTGGGAACAACGATGGAGACAAGGTGATGCTCAAGGAGCTGGGCCTGGGGTTTTGCGAGTTTCGGGAAGCGGTTTTCAGATTCGATCTGGAAGGAAGAAAGGTTGTGGTGATGCACTATCCGGATGTGGCGGAGAGCCTGTATAGGTCCGGTGATTTTGACCTGGTCATTTTCGGGCATACCCACCGCCTTGTTCTGGAAGGGAAAGATCGCCTGCTTTTGAATCCGGGCACCTGCTCGGGATACCTGGCTCCTGACGGCAAAGCAACGGTTGCTGTTTTTAATACCCTGGATATGGGTATCGACATCCTGAACCTTTAAAGCCGGGCTAAGGGCTTACATTCCGTGCAGCCGATCACGTGAAGGTGGGTCTTCCCTTCCCGGTCCCACATTTTACCGACAGCATAGCCATCGGGCGGCAGCTCCTTACGGCAGGCCGGGCAGCGCCTTGTAATTTTTAATAAGGAGCTTTTCCCGGCATTTTCAGCGGAAGAATAGCAGAAAGGACAGCCGAAAATGTGGACCAGCTTTTCGTCTCTTCCTCGATAGGCAACCGAGTGAACTCTTTCTCCCCTCTCAAGCTTAGAGCCGCATAAAGGACAGTTACTGCTTTTTTTTGAGAGAGGCGAAATTGCTTTCTTTCCTCCCGGCTTTTGCTCCTGAGAAGCGAGCAGCGTTCCAAGGAGCACCGCCGTTACCAGGCCGACGAGAATTATTACGGGTATAAATATTTAATAAACTCCTCTTTATCTTTTATTTCCCCGGGGACCCCGGGTTGGTTTGCCCCGGGTCCCGTGAAGGAACTTGCCTTCGATTTTCATTAGAGTTCGATTTGGTTCTTTCTGGCTGGTGGTTTTTACATGCGATTTTTTCGGGTGATCTTTTTTCATTTATTACCCCCCTGAATAAAGGATAATGCCGATTCGAGGAGTTGGCAATAATTTCTTTTACATTTAAATTGAGAGAAATGGCTGTTTTGTATGTGATTGCGACTCCGATCGGAAATCTTGAGGATATAACCCTCCGGGCCTTGAGAATTCTTAAGGAAGTAGATATTATTGCCTGCGAGGATACCCGGCGAACAGGAAAGCTGCTGAAGCATTACAACCTCAGGAAACAGGTTTTAAGCTTTCATTCGCACAATCAGAAGCGGACTGCCGTTGCGCTTTTAGACCTTCTCCGGGAAGGGAAACGGATCGCCCTGGTCACGGACGGAGGAACCCCGGGGATATCGGATCCAGGTTCTTACCTGGTCAGACTCGTTCGGGATGGAGGGTACAGGATTGTTCCGATTCCCGGTCCTTCCGCGCTTTCCTCGCTCCTCAGCGTGGCCGGTGCGGCGACCGGGGGAATGACTTTTGCCGGTTTCTTGTCTCCTAAGCCCGGCAGGCGAAAAAAACGCCTGAAAGAGCTCTTAAGCCGGAAAGATGCCCTGGTTTTGTTCGAATCGCCGCACAGAATTCTCCGTCTTCTGGAGGACCTGAAAGAGCTCGCTCCTGAACGGAGAATACTGCTGGGCCGGGAGATGACCAAGCTGCATGAAGAATTTTTAGAAGGAATTCCCGAAGAACTCTTGACGGATCTATCCGGAAGAGTGAAAATAGTGGGTGAGTTCTCGGTTTTTCTTATGCCGGATAAAAAGTTTCAAGTTCATTAAGATGAATGACGATATTGGAGAGTGAAAGGAAGGCTCGGAGATGACTGTAGAGAGAATAGGTCCCCTGGATCCGATTCAAAACATCAAAAAAGCCGAAAAGAATACGAGACCGAAGAGAAGCGAGGGGACGGATACCATCAGCCTCTCGGCGGAGGCGAAATCAAAAGCTGAGATCTATAATGCCACCGAATTGGCCAAAAGCGCTTCGGATATCCGTCGGGAGCGGGTAGAAGAGGTAAAGAGGAAGCTGCAGGACCCTTCCTACATTTCCGAGAAGGTCATTAATGACGTGGCAGAGAAAATCATGGAATTTTTTGAGCTTTCCTGATCGTTATTTCCGAACACCAGGCGGAGGATACACATGAGATTCTCCGCTTTTTCTTTCTTTAAGGAGAAAAGATGCCTGACATTTCCTTTTCGATTCCCACGGATATTAAATTCGGACTCGATGTAGTCAACAGAATCGGATCGATCCTTTCAAACTACGGCGAACGTGTTCTCCTGGTGACCGAAGCGATTCTGTATGAAGGAAAGGTAATAGACAGAGTGCAGGGCCTCATGGAGAAAAAAGGGATACGATACATCGTTTTTGATGAGGTGGTCCCAAATGCCGCCAGCGCAGCGGTGGACGAAGGAGTGAGCCTGGCCAGAGGCGCCCATGCCGAAGTAATCGTGGGATTGGGAGGGATGAGGACCCTATCCATTGCGAAAAGTATCGCTATGGTGGCTGCTTCAGGCAATGAGATGGATGATTTTTTATCGGGAATGCAGCCCAAAGGCAGTCCCCTGGCCTATATCGGCGTACCCACAACCTGCCGAGACCACTTCCTGTTGACGGACGAATATTTGATAACCGATTCCAGGGACCGGACAGCCAGAATCGGCAGCACTCAGAAGGGAATTACCAAGGCGGTTATTATTGATTCCAAGTTGACGGTAACGCTTCCGGCGAAATATACGGCTACTACTCTGATGGATACCCTCCTGGCTGCCATGGAAGGATATATTTCCGCTCGAAGCACTTTTCTTTCCGACACTTTTTTTCTGCGCGCCATCGAGCTGATCGGAAAAACAATCCACCAGGTTGTAGACCAGCCCGATGATCTTCGGGTGCGAATGAACGCATCCATGGCCGGGCTTTTGACCGCCCTGGGGCTCACGATGAGCAAGCAGGGAGTAGGCACTGCGCTTTCTTATGCCATAAACGGGCGGTTCATGGTACCGAAATCCTGGATTTCCGCCATCTTGCTGCCCCATGTTATGGAATTTAACGCCGGCATCAGCTCTGAGAAGCTGGCTGCCATTGCGGGGTTTCTGGGCGAAGAGGTTTCCGATCTCGATCCTGTGGCTGCTTCGGAGAGAGCGATAGAGGCTGTGCGCCGCCTTATCGGCTCGCTGGGCCTTCCTACCCGCTTAAGAGACTTTGATTTGAACTTGGACGATATGGTGGATATAGCCGGTACGGCTCGCTCTTATGACATGATGAACTATCTGCCCCGCTTGATTTCTACCGAGGACCTTTATGAACTGATAAAATCGGCTTTTTAGCCGTCCTACCCCTACCCCCCTGCGGGGACGAAGACGCCCCCT
>CAZERV010000102.1:0-9568 GCA_964514815.1 uncultured Spirochaetaceae bacterium
AAAACCTCGCCGTCCACGATGAGCCTTCCTTTTGCGAGAACCTTTTTAACCCGGCCCAGGACCTCTTTCCCTTCAAAAAGGGTGTAGGTGGCATTGGAATGCTGGTTTTCCCGGGTAATGGTCCAGGATTCCGCAGGATCGAAAATCACCAGGTCCGCATCGGAGCCCACATCCAGCCGTCCTTTCCGGGGGAACAACCCGGTAATTCTGGCCGCATTTTCAGAGAGAAGCCGGGTCACCTCATTCGGGGTTATGCAGCCGGTGTTCACTCCGTAATGCCACACTACGGGGAGCATGGTCTCAATTTCCGGGGAACCGTAGCTTGCCTTGAAGAAATCATCTCCTTCCTTTTTTTCCTTGGGAGCGTGATCGCTTCCCAGGGTGTCGATCAGACCCTCGCTGACGGCCTGCCAGAGAGCCGTCCGGTCCTGCTCCGTTTTAATAGAGGGCCCGACCTTTCCCAGGGGCCCCCGGCTCTTAAGCTCATCCCAGGTCAGGGACAGGTACTGGGGACAGGTTTCGGTATAAAAACGGCGCCCCTGCTTTTTAAGAAAGCGCACTACCTCCAGGGCCTTTGCGGAGGAAATATGGGGTATGTAAATTGGGCAGCCCATCAGTTCGCCAAGGGTAACGGCCCGGAAAATGGCCTCGGCCTCGGCAAGGGCGGGGCTGGTCTCCAGAAAGCGCTCGGCAAAGTCCGCCTGCTCGGCCAGCATCCTGTCCTGGATATAGTCGATGGCCAGGCCGTTTTCGGCATGAACGGCGGCTATCCCCCCGTGCCTCTGCAGGATATCCAGGGCCTTGGTCAGGGCGTAATCATCGGTCATCCAGCCCAGCCTGGCATAAGACATGAACATCTTGAAAGAGGTCACCCCGAGCCGGATTGCCCGGGGGATTTCTTCCGCCTGCTTGATCGTTTCAAAGAGCCCGCCGTGGAGGGCAAAATCCAGGCAGGATGCAGCACCGGCCTCCTCCTGGTACTGCTCGATTACCTTAACCAGGCTCATTCCCGGCCTGGCATAGGCATAATGAATCAGGGTGGTCACGCCTCCGAAAGCGGCGGTCTTGGAGACTGCGCCCAGGTCATCCAGATAAACCGGATGAACATGGGGGTCGATCACCCCGGGAAGCACGAAACAGCCTTCGGCATCGATGGACATCTCCCCTTCGATTTTCCCGGGAGTCTCGATCGCTTCGATCTTTGCCCCGGTTATGCCCAGGTCCGCGCTGATCGTTTTTTCGGGATAGACCAGCAGGCCGTTCTTTACCGTGCAGTCATATTTTCCGCTCATTCTTTTCGGGCTGCCCGGAAGATGAGATCGTAAAGCTCGGCCAGCATCTCTTCCTCCACCGCGGAGTAGGCTACCCGCAGGTATTTATCCCGGATGGAAATCGTTCCGATCCCGTAATCCATCAGGAGTCTTTTTCTAAGCTCCTCGGCGCTGCCCTCCGAGAGGAGGAAAGTCATGAAATATCCGGAGTTAAAGGGAAGAGCCTTTAAGGGAGAATCCGACACTCTCAAGATTTCGGTTACTTTTTTATAGCGGCCCTTAAGAATTTGAAAGGCCAGTTCCTTTTCCTGCCGGTGGCTCTCACTCTTCAAAGCCTTGATCAGAAGGCTCTGGGCCAGGTTATTCGCATTCGAAACGGAGGAGCGGATCGCTCCCATCGCCTTCCGGGTCAGGGCGCTGTAGTGCTCCCCGGTCAGCCCCCGGGAAGCAAAGGTGATAAATCCGATTCGAAAGCCCCAGACCAGCTCCTCCTTGGTCGCCCCATCGATCTTGACGGCCAGAATATTCTCATGGAGGCCGGCCAGCTCGGCAAACAGGGACTGCTTGTAGATACCATCCTCATAGAAGAGACCGAAATAAGCATCGTCCGTAATGACCAGCATTTTAAGCCCACCGGCGGCCTTTTCCTGCAAAAGCCGGACCAATGAGGCCGCTTCCTCCCTGGTGGGGGAATACCCGGTCGGGTTATTGGGAAAATTCAAAATAAGGATGGCTTTGCCGCCCCGAGCCTGGTCCAGAGAAGAGCCCAGGGCGGTAATATTCAATCCGCCCCGGGAATCAAAGAAAGGAAACAAAACCAGGTCTGCCCTGTTTCTGCCCTCGAAAATCAGGCGATAGTTTCCCCAGAACATGTCCGGCACTATCACCGTATCCCCGGGATCGGCAAACAGGTCCGCAGTCACCGAAATTCCGTGGGTGAGCCCGCTGACCACCAGGGGAAGGGAAGTGCCTTTCCCACTGAGATCCGGGTTTTTCTCCAGTATTTCCTCTTTCCACAGATCTCTCAGCTCCCGGCTGCCCGGAGTCGGGGCGTAGGAAAAGATTTCCCTGGGGGAAAGGCCATGGATGTACTCCTTGATGAAGGGAAGAAACAGGGGTTGGCCGTCTGAAACGGCAATCCCAATGGTGGCGTTTATCCTGTGGGCATATTCCTTTGCCTCCGCGGATTGGGAGACGATTCCTTTCGGAAAGTAGAAGCGCCGGCCGAAATCGGAGAGAAGCTCTTCGGCGATTGTCCCGGCAAGCGCCCGGTTGAGTTCGGAAGCCAATTCGTTCATGGGCAAATAATACCTGCCGGCAGCGAGTTTGTCAATTTTATCTCCCCAACAAATGAAGATCGCAGGCTCGCCTGACTCGGAGCAGGCAGGCTTTTACCTGATCCAGCAAGCTGCGGGCATCGGAGTCTACCTCTAAAAGTCTTTTCGCCAGGGCCTCCAGTTGGGCGGGAGCCCGGGGAAGCGTATGGGTCTGCCTGTCCTCGTAAATCTGAAGATAATGCTCAACCCTCCTTAAGAATAGATAGTCCCTCTTCAATGCTTCGACCTGTTCGGCGGGAAGAAGGAAAGCCTTCTTCAGCTCTTCTAATACCTCATACGTATTACCGCCGAAGAGGCACGGGTGCTCGCGGAGATGGATGAGCTGGAGAGCCTGGACCAGGAACTCCACTTCTCTGATGCCTCCCTGTTTTATATCCAGAGCCTGCGGAGAGTCATTGGAAGCATTCTTAAGGGAGGCCCTGCGCATCTTCTCTATGGACCTGACGACCTCTTCCCGGTCGATCGGGCGGGAAAACAATTCCCCGATCCTGTTCAAGAATTGCTCGCCCAGCTTCAGGTTTCCGGCTACCGGCCTTGCCTTGAGCAGGGCCTGGAGCTCCCAGAGAGAAGCGTTTTTTTTATAGTACCCGGTCAATCCGGCCAGGGAACCGACCAGCTCGCCTGACCGGCCGTAGGGTCTGAGGCGAAGATCCACCCGGTAAGCATACCCCTCTTCGGTATGACCGGAAAGGTCCGCCCGGAGCTTCTCCATTACGGCCGCATGCTCGGCTTTCCGGGAGGCTTCCTTTGAAGCCCCGTCGCCGCAGACCGCCATGAGGTCTATATCGGAGCTGTAGTTCAGCTCCTCCCCTCCCAGCTTTCCCAGGGCCAGGATGCAGAAATCCATGGCCAGAGGGGAGGCGCCCGATTCTTTCCAGATCCTCTCCAGGCTCACCTGGATCAGGGCCTCGGCCAGCACGGATAATTCCTGCATGATCTCCCGGATCGGCGCTTCCAGGCAGATATCCCGAATTCCGATGCGAAGAATCTCCCGCCTCCTGAAGCGGCGTAGCTCGTTCAACCAGCGCAGATGATCGCTTCCATTCTCAGCCGGGCCGGAAAACGTTTCCCCCGAAAGTGTCCGGAAGAAGGATTCCACCTCTTCCCGCTTTCTTATCCGATGCAGGTGCTCCGGCAGGGTTACCCATTCAAAGAATTCCGGGTTGCGGATCAGCGTATCGGAGAGAAACTGGCTGCCTGAGAAAATGCTTAAAAGCACTTCCAGTCTTCTAGGTTGAGATAAAAGCAGCCGGTAATGCTCTTCCGGCCGGGCCGTGGACCCGATAAAACGCTCCCAGTTGTTTAAGGCCATATCCGGGTCCGGCTGGCGGCGGAGGAAATCTACAGCCAGGACGGCCAGTCCGGCAAAATCGCGGGCGCCGGCCCGGGCCAGACTCCGGAGGTTAACATAAGCCCTTTCGACCTGCTTAAACCCCGCCCTGCCCAGGATTTTCCGGCGCAGGCCGGCCGGCACCGTATCGGAAAGAACCAGGTCCGCCACATTGCCCAGCGCCGGCCCGGCCAGGGATTCCCTCCCGAGATGCCGTTCCACAAAGGCCCGGATAAAAGCAGTGTGCGTCTCGAAATCCAGATGAAGCAGCTGGGCCGGGCTTAATTCCTTATGCTCGTAGCCCATTCTCCGGGCCAGGTGAATATATTCATCCGATTCAGGGTCAGGCAGAAACAGGTCTCTTGCCGACCCGCGCAGCATACGCAGGCTGTTAATGAGCCGGCGCAGAAAGCGATAGGCGCTGTTTATTCGCCCGGCTTCTTCCGGGTTCAGAAAACCTTGCTCTCTAAGCCTTTCCAATGCCTCCTCGATCCGGGGCGTTCTGCACCCGGGGTGGTCCGCCCCGGCCGCCACCTGGAGGAGCTGGACCGAATACTCCAGGTCCGCCAGGGCGCCCGGACTGAGCTTGGCATTGAGCCGCCTCTTCCCGGTTTGCCCGTTTATCTGTTTCCGCCGGGCCTTCCGCAGGGCTTCGATCGAGATGCTCTTGCCGGAATAGACGAACTCATCCCTCAGGCGCTCCACCCGGCGGCCGAGCTCGAGGTCCCCGCCGATGGCGCGAAGGCGGACCAGGGCCAGGCGCTCCAGGGAGTGGGCGTCTCCCTCCCCGCCGTAGTACCGGCAGAAAGTCTCCAGGCTCAAGGACAGGGGTCCGGATGCCCCATAGGGGCGCAGCCTCAGGTCGATATGAAAGATTCCGGCCTGCTTGGCCTGGATAAGGCGCAGCGATTCCTTTACCAGGCGCGCATAAAACTCGGCGTTGGTAACGGATTCCTTACCGACGGTGGAACCGCTGTCGCTGTATACAAAGAGAAGCTCGATATCCGAGGCATAGCCCAGGTCGCCTCCGCCCAGTTTTCCCAACCCCAGAACGGCAAACACGGCATCGAGGCCGGCGACGGTTTTAGGAGCTCCAAAACGTTTCTTCAACCGGTCCAGGGTCAGCCTGACGGCCGCATTCACCACCGTTTCCGCCAGAATGGTCAGGCGCCCGGCCAGGAGGCGAAAATCCGCTTTCGGAGTCAGAATATGGTCCAGATCAAAGAGAAAAATCTCCCGGTCCTTGAACTCGTTTAAGAGCCGGCGCTGCTCCTCCAGGCTCCCGGCTCCCACCAGAGCCTTGTTCAGTCTCGCTTCCAGGGAGGATGTCGGCCGGCTGAAGCTGCGTCCCTTTACATGCGGCGCCAGCATGGGCAGAAGGGTCTCATACTGCAGACGGATAAAGTCCTCCCAGAGGAAATCACTGGCGCCCAGCAGCCTGGCCAGATCGAGAAGCACGAGCGGGTTGGATAAAAGGTCAAACCAGCGTCCCTGCTCGGGGAGCTTTAAAACATCTTCCACTAGCCGTTCAAACCGGAAAAGAGCGGCATAGGGATCGGGAGCATTCCCCAGGAAATAGGTAAACTGCTTGGTAAGCAGCACGGAGAGCTTGACCTGATTCAGGAGCTCCGGCTCTAAGATCTTCCTGCCCCCGGCATCCAGGAAGGAAAACTCATCCTCGATGCGGTTTTCGATCGTGCGGATCCTTATAGATTCGATGGAAATTCCCCTGAGCGCCAACGCCGTACTCAGGGCGTAAAGGAAGAAAGGAGTATCCTGGGAGACAATCTTAAGCCTGGTTTCCGGACCCTCGTTATCCACTTCCATATGAACCGGGTAGAGGATCGAGGAGGATTTCAGGTGTAGAGTTGTAAGGCTCTCCGCCACCAGCTCGTTCACCCGCTGCCTGGCTCTCTGCCAGGACTCTCTGTCCCCCTTTTCCAGCAGGCGAATCACGACGCTGAGCTCTCTGCGCAGGCGATTTTCCCACACCTCGAAGGGGAGCGGGGAGACGAGAGTGCCGGATAGATGATCTATTATCCGCCTGCGGCCCGGGGCGGCATTCCTGCGGCCGGCGTTTTTACGGGCATCGATCCGAAACCGGCGGGGCTTGATCCTGGCCTGAACAGGCACTTCCCCGGAAGGGATCTCAACCCGTTCGTAGGTAAAAACGTCCCCGGTGAGTATGTTCAATCCGGAGGCGGATAGCACCCCGGATATAATAGAAAACTCGGCCGGATAATCGAAAGCCAGCACCGTGCAATCAATTCCCTTCTCCCCTGAAGTGGAGATAAGAAGCTGGACCGGCTCCTCCGTAGAGAGCCTGCCCAGAGCCTTAAGATGCTCACAGATCTGCTTAGAATCAAACTGTTCGAAATAGCGCTCTTCCAGGCGGTTGAGATGTTCCCGGATCAGGTCTTTGTCGACCCCGGGACAGCTTCCGGCGAGGGCATCAAATTCCGGCTTCATGGCTCTTTCCAGGCGGTAATGGTATCAGGAACCTTTAAAAAAATAAACCTGCCAGGATCCGGCAGGTTTAATCTTATGAGCCCGAATAGAGTCTCAAGCTATTCCTGGATATCAAAATCTTCCTTGCCTGCTCCGCAGACCGGGCATACCCAGTCCTCGGGCAGATCCTCGAAGGCGGTTCCCGCGGCAATCCCGTTATCCGGATCGCCTTCGGCCGGATCGTATATATATCCGCAGACCGTGCAAACATATTTTTTCATTTTTTACTCCTCTTTGCCGGAAACGATCAGGCGGCAAAATCCTCAGGACCGCCAGAGCCCGTGAATATTGCAGTACTCCCGGGCGGTTACCTGGGATGCGATGACTGGAAAAACCGCCTCCGGAGCGTCTCCGGGTTTCAGGAACTGTCGATAAGCCCTGCCGTCGGCGATAAGCTCGATCCATTCTATGTAGTGCTTCTCCTCCATGGGATGAGGAACGCTTCCCACCTTTACCTTGATGCTGTCTGCGCCTTTCTCAATAACCGGGACATGTTTTTCCGTGGCGGAATCGGCAGTGCTCTCGGTAAAGAGCTTCATGGGCTGTCCGCAGCAGACCAGCTCTCCTTTGCCCGCGTGGATCATCTCCACCATGTTCCCGCAGACCTCGCACTTATAAACCTGAAGTCTCTCAGTCATTACTCTCCTCCTTTGTCGCTTTCAATATATTAAAAATGATAATATTCTTTAAAGCCGGTGTCAAACAATTCTTGCTGCGCTAATAATCTTTTACTGGTCACGCGATTCAAGAAGCTTTACAAGAAAAACTGGAACGTATGGAGCACAGCCGCCTGGCCGGATAGTGCGCGGAACTTGACCAGGCATTTGAAAAGGCCATGGCGGAAGAAGGTTTAGCTGAGGAATTTATTGAATTTGATGGCCACCGAAATGGGATACCCGTTGTATAAAAGATTAGGGTTCGTTGAACCGAAGGACCAGGCGATGCAGCTTAAGGTTATGTTTCAAATGGACAAAGGATGAGGGAGGCGAACAATGATCGGGCCTCAAGGTATCCGTGGGCGGTAAGATGATTCCGATCGCCGCAGGTACCTATGAGTTCTATGTCCTCAGCAACCATTGCCACACGGGCAGGTAGCGGACCGTTCCCACTATGCCGAACCACGACATCGCTTCTTGCCCTTCTGTGGAATCCGTAAGAACCAGTAAGTCTTTGCACTTGAGATCCTTAGACGCCTTCAATAGCGCACGAACCTCTCGGGATTTCGTCTTCGGGTCATCGAGGTTGAGACACACCTGGATAAGCTGTATGACCCTCGTTCCCTCCTTCACGACGAAGTCCACCTCTTCCTGTTGAGCGCCCTGCCAGTAGAAACACTCTATTGCACCTTCGATCGCGCGTTTCCGAAGGTTGATAGCTACGATGTTCTCGAATAATTTTCCCACGTCTGAACTTACGCGAAACGAGGACGAAGTGATCAGGCCGTTGTCCGTGCAATATATTTTTCGGTTCGACTGCGCCTGCTCACGGACCTTGAATGAGAACCGCCTTAGAGAGAAGAGGAGAAACGCCTCATCGAGGTGACAAAGGTATTTTTCGACGGTATGCACGCTTCGCAGCCGAGTCACTTTGACCAGAGTGTTTAGCGAATACCTCTGCGCCACATTCGCCATCAGATGAGCCGCAAGGTCCTCAAGACCCTGCGGAGCCCGGATCCGGTGCCGAACTACGATGTCCTTGTACAGGATCGACCGCAGCAGCGTCGTCAAGTACTCTCGGTGGGGGATACCCTTGGTCAGCGGCTCTGGGTACCCTCCCGTTTCAACATAGCTCCTGAACGCTTCCCCCTTTTCCTGCTCTGTCATCTCGCGGTTCAGTGAAAGAAGGTATTCTGAGAAGGTGAACGTGAACAACACGATTGGAATGTGGCGTCCGGTGAGGTGCGTCGCCAGTTCCGAGCTCAGGAGGTGAGCATTGCTGCCCGTAACGGTCAAGTAATAGCCCTGCCGTTGCAGTCGGTTCACCAATAACTCCCAGCGTGGTACGTTCTGCACCTCGTCAAGCAGCAGATGCTTGGGGTGCTCGTACAGGGCGTCGATAGCCGTGATTAGCGCATCGTAGTCATCGAGCTCACCGAGCCGTTCGTCGTCGAAGTTTATATAACCGAAGCTGCCCAGTCTCTTAACGAGGTGCATGGCGAAGAACGACTTGCCGGCACGCCTCGGGCCAAGAATCACCTTGATAAGATCATGGGACGCACGTCTAAGATCGAAATCGCGCTCGATGTACCGCTCCTGCAGGCGTTGCTCGATCTCCCGTTTCTGTAATAGAAGGATATCCCGGATCAATTTGCCCTCCAATATCAATTGAATCATTCGTAATGCATATAAGTTATTACTTTTGTGCATTATAATACAGTTTTTACTTGTGTAAACCCATAAGCCTCCAAGTATGATCAAGATAATTTGGGAAGTTACACTCCTCTTGAAACGTCGGTTGATGATCGCCTCCATGAAAGGTTGCACGAGTTTACTACCAAAGAAGGTCTCACGGTGAATGATCATCATATAGAAAGCGGCTATTATTTAGACCGGCCTGGTCTTGATCGCTTACGAGACTCCACCCGTGATGGATTGATTGACATGATTCTCATGCTGGACCCGGATCGGCTTTCCAGAAAGTATGCGTATCAGGTGTTGCTTTTGGAGGAGTTTAAACGGTGGGAAGTAAAGGTTTGCTTTTTGAGGCAGCCGCCGCCGGACAATCCTGAACCGCAACTTTTGGTTCAGATACAAGGAGTGATCGCCGAATATGAGCGGGCGAGAATTATGGAGCGTATCTGGGCACGTGGTATCTAAATCACTACAAGAAAGAACCCAGGCCTGGCCAGATGCGACCCCGAATAGTCAAACGGCCACACGATGAGTGGATACCCGTTCCGATTCCTTCCTTAATCAGCTCAGTGCCCGAAGGGTAAAAAGGTTCATAGGTGATCTTTTCCATCGACACAGGCGATTTGGCAATATACCTGCGATAAGGCCTCCCTGGTTTTATCGTCGCTGCCATAGAGCCTGATACTGTTGTCGATACTGAATCCATTGTGCCTCCATGCCTTAGTACCCTTCAGGGTGCCTTAGTACCCTTCAGGGTGCCTTAGTACCCTT
>CAZERV010000103.1:0-9501 GCA_964514815.1 uncultured Spirochaetaceae bacterium
GTCTTCGTCCCCGCAGGGGGGTAGCGTAGATGCCCGCTAGGGGGAGGGGTAGGGGTACCGCGATAGGATAATTTGGTTGAAGTATAATAGAGGTGATCTCCCAAAACAGAGCTCTGAAAAGATAGAGTCTGAACTGTATCTGGCGAGAGGGGAAATGACAACGCTCGAAAGGAGTTTATTGTAGGCACAGCTATCTTTGACCCTGCTAAAAAAAATATAATGAGTTTAATCCAAAAAACAATCACTATCAGTTAGAAGCAGGAAGAGATTAGATCAATCTGCAGAGAACTCGCTTTCAAATTGAACAAAGCCCGAATAAAGAAACGGGCTTACGACTATTTAGTCGAATACTATAGCCAAAGGCCGACCTCAAGTAGCAAAGAAAGGCGGCTTAGATCGATCTCTCCTGAATAAAATCAAGAGTTACGGTAAATAATTTTTCCCGCCAGGGGATGCTGTCGTAGGTATGGTCCGCGCCCGCGATCAATTCCAGCCTGGCTCGACCGGCGAAGACTTCCTTATACTGCTCCGATACCCGGAAGGGTACGGTTTCATCCCCCGTGCCATGGATGAGAAGACACTTTCCGGCATAGCGGGAGGTCGTCTCCAGAATGTTCAGGCTCATAACATCGGGCACAAAATCCTTGTTCAATCTCAACCCCTTCCTGTCGGCGGGATCGGATTTTTCAGCCGTTTTCCCGCTTTCATTCTCCTCCCGCACCCTGTCTCTCATCTCACCGGCGCTGGACCAGAGAATGAGTCCCCTGACCGCCTCCTTTTTCAGACCGGCCACATGACCGGCAATGGAGCCTCCCATACTTAGTCCTAAGAGAAAGATCATGTCCTTATCTATTTCCCTCCTCCTTTGGAAGTAATCGAATATGTCCAGGGCGTCTTCCACCTCGGAGGAATAGGTCATCTCTTCGAAGCTTCCGTCGCTTTCCCCGCTGCCCAGGAAATCGAAGCGAAGGCTGGCGATTCCGCGGGCCAGAAGCCGGCGGCAAAACTGCACGAAGAGGGCGCCCGGCTCCATCCGGTTACCGCCAAAACCATGATAAAGGATTACGCCCGGAAAAGGAGACCGATAATCTCTCTCATCCGGCAGGTGGATCATGCCCCGTAAAATGCCGTTTTTCTTCTTGATTTCTACGTAGCCTTCCATAACCCTACTTTTACATAATCTCTCCGGGAAATCCAGCTCATCCGTGCTGTTTATTGCCGGCTGTTCCTCTTTTCTTTAATCTCGAATTAACATAGAATCGGACGAATCTGACTTAACAAGGTACGGAACAGGATATGGAGATAGCCCCGAATTTCTCAAACTGGCTAAAGAATGATCGTCGAGATTTAAAAGCCATCCTGTTTGATATAGACGGCACTTTAATTCGCGGTCGAATGCAGCTTCCCGGAGCCGGTGAATTGCTGAGGTATCTTGATGAAAGAGAGCTACCCTATCTTCTACTCACCAATGATGCCGTTCATTCTCATCAAGAAAAATGCAAATATCTTCATCGAGCGGGCCTAAATATTGCCGGGGACAGAATTGTCTCCTCGGGAGACGTGATAGAACAAGTGATAGAGGAAAACAATCTGGATGGTGAAATGTTTTTCATAATGGGAGATTTGGGATTTCCCAATTATGCTGAAAATGCCGGTATCGTTGTGACCCGCGAATTCATAGAATTACCGAATTGCAGAGGCGTAATAATCGGTGAAACAAATTATAACTGGGAGCCGACTTTTAATGCAGTGATCAATTATTTTATAGACAACCCGGCTGGGATTCTCATGGTGCCCAATCCCGACATTTATTGGCCGAATCAAAGGAAAGGTATTTCTATCGGCGCGGGTGGGAAAGCCCGATTCATCTGCAGCATTTTGGAAGAGTACGGCCTTCAGATTAAGCCTGTTTATCTCGGCAAGCCATACGCGGCTCTATTCGATTATGCCGGTAAAATCTTAGCCGCCAGGTATAATCTGGCAGACACGGTTTTTGCAGAGAAAATCATGGTACTTGGAGACTCTTTATTTTCAGATATTAAAGGGGCTAATAATTCCGGCCACCTGAGCGGGCTGCTTCTCACCGGTATTACAACCCTTGAAGCCGTTAAAAAGATAGACCCGGGCTCCGACAGATACCCGGACTACATTTTTCGGAATCTATGATAACGTTTCTTTGCCTGCTAGCGATTTTCATTTTTGCCCTTGACGCCCAGGTTTTTCCCTCGACCTTAACCGCACTTGGAGGATCCTCTTTGCAACAGGGATTGCTCCTGTCCTCTCTTTTTTTCTTTTTCCCCTTGAGCTCAATCGGGGCAGGCTATCTGGCGGACCGGATCGGCAAGCGCATCTTGATAATCATCGGCCTGGGCTTGATGGCCTTGTCCTTTGGCTTATGCGCCTTTTTCAGCAGCATCTGGCTGCGGACCATCTCGGTTCTCCTGTTCGGCTTGGGGAGCGGCTCGGTAGAAAGCCAGGTATCCGCTTTTCTTTCGGACCTGCATCAAGGAAGAGAACGAGCTGTACTAAATACCTCCCAGACCTTTTTCAGCCTCGGAGCCGCGGGCGGACCGTTTCTGATCGCTTTAATATACAGATTAATACCCGGACTGGGGCTCAAGACCCTGCTCTGGGGTGTGGCCGCCGTTACCGCCCTTATCGCAGCCGCCTTTCTTTTCGATCCGAACAGGCGGTCCGTCCCGGTATTAAACAATCCGGTTGATTTCAAAAAGCTCTTAAAGAATAAGACCCTCCGCTGGCTGTCCCTCTCCATTTTTATCTACGTTGCTGCGGAAAGCGGGACTTCAGGCTGGCTGGTGAAATATGCTGAGCTGAATATAGGCCTGCCCCGGACAGTCGCCCCGGTCTGCCTTACCCTGTTCTGGGGAGGGTTGGGTGTAAGCCGCGCCCTGGTCGGATTTTTGTCCGGCCGTCTGTCCGACCGGACCCTGCTCACCGTTTCCTTATCCTGTACTTTGGCCGCCCAGGTCCTGACCTTTCTCAGCACTCATGTTATCGTCGTCATGATCGGCATCTTTTTAATCGGTTTCTGTATGGGATGCGTCTGGCCGACCCTGGTTGCCCTGGCCGGAGCAATGTTTCGAGGTTCCAGCGGAACGGCCGTGGGCATTGTTGTTGCCGCCGGAGGCCTGGCGGTGCCGCTGATTCATCCTTTGATCGGTATTGCCTCCGGACCCGGACTCTTGGGCCTGAAAGCCTCTCTCCTTGCCCTGGGCATTTTCACGGTGCTGAATTTTATGATCGTTCAATTTATTGCGCCGAAATTGATATTTCCCCATTCCCCCGGTCGGTGATCTTATACCTTTTAACAAAAGGAATGAGACTCTCAAAGTCCAACTGCCCCGGTGTTCCGCCCTTATGCTGCACCGTGGAAGCGGCATTCGCCGCTCCCAGGACCGCACAAAGCTCTATCGGGAATTTTTTCAAATAGAAAAACAAAAATGCAGCCTGGAAAGAATCACCGGCGCCGATCGTGTCCCGGACCTTTTTATCTATCGGAAAGGCGGCAAATTGATAAATCCGGCCTCTATGTCTGAGCATGAGACCGCGGGCCCCGAGCTTTATCACCACGGTTGAAGATTCAGGTATCAGACGTGAAAGAGCTCCTAATGGGTCTTCCCCCCCGTTAAGATAGTGGGCCTCAGCCTCATTCAAAAAAATGATATCTGTGAGCGGATAAATCCTGTCTCTCAAGACAGTGAGCCTTTTTTTTTCTTCCCAGCCATCACCGGCATTGGCATCGTAAGCGGTTAAAACATTTTTCTTTCCGGCAAACTGAAAGACATATTCGATTTCTTCTCTCAACCCGGGAATTATAAAATAATTGCAGGAGTAAACAAGGTCCGACCGGGCGACATACTTTTTATAATCCAGCGAGCCGATCGATAATTCGCTCAATGTACCTAAGTAAGTCGCCACCTGCCTGGGAGTATCCTCTTCCTCCTCACTGAAAATGAGAGTAAAGGGGCTCTTCATACCCTTTCTGATTAATATCCCTTCCCGCCTCACCCCACAGCCGGCGATCTCCCGGTAGAGTGAATGCCCGTCATCGTCATCCCCGAGCTCGGTGAGAAGGTAAACGGAGGCGCCTAATTTGGCCAGGCCGCAGGCGACATACCCTCCGGCGCCGGCGATTTCCTTTGTTACACTGGAAATTAAGACTTCCTTGCCGCTTTCCAGTGGCGGTGTACGGTAAATATAATCGTAGTTGAGATCCCCGATAATAGTCACTTGCGGGGCCGGAGAGTTATCATGCTCCAGCTCATAGAGCAGAGTCGCGGTTAGATTTTTCATTTAACTTTCAGAAATAACCTCAAATTCTCCTGAGCTCCGGTATTTTAGCGGATTATACACTTTGACCCCTTTCACGACCCTGTTAATGACCCCGGACTCACTCGGGCTGTCCGGTTTGATCTTCAGATTAATTGATTTAAACAGTCCAAACAACTGCCCTATAATCACATAAAGGGGCGGGGTTAAATCGTCTCTAATATTGAGCCTCTTCCCCGCATCGTATTCGATCACATAATCGGAGAGCGCTTTTACCCTATCATCCGCTCTATTGCAAACCGCTAAGACAGCCCTTCCTATTCTCTTTTCTCTTAATTCCTGAAGCAGATCAGTCTCGTATCTACGCAGATAACCGTCTCCGGAGAGAAAAGCGACCACAACCGTATTTTCATCAATTACCGCCTCAGGACCGTGGCGCAGTCCCGGGAAGGTATCGTAAGCGCACATCACTCTGCCGTTGGTGAGTTCCTGTAATTTTAAATGGGATTCCCTGGCTGTGCCAAAATTACCACCACTGCCGAGAAAGACCGCCCTGTCAAAATCAAGCCGGCAGATTTCAGCGATAATATCCGGGGCGATATCGAGCAAGTATTTGCCTCCTTCGATCATTCCGGCAAAGCACTCGGAGTATTCATCGAAGGAATTTATGTAAGAAAACATCTGGCCGGCGAGGAGCATGTTCGAGAAAGAGGCAGTCATAGCCAGCCCCTGGTCGTTAGTTCGCCGATCTAGTGTGATTGAGATACTGTTCTTTAATTCGGCAGCGGATTTTAGAAGCTTGCCCTCATTATTGCAGGTAATTATAAAGTGGTGGACTTTATCGGAAACCAGATCGGCAATCTCAACTGCCCCGATGCTTTCCGGACTGTCTCCTGATCTGGCAAAAGAAATCAACAGGGTCGCATAATCGTTTATAAAGATATCGTAAGGGCTGGCAACGATTTGGGGGGTGGAAAAGACGTTGGTCGGAATACCCAGGTTCCGGCGGATCAGGCTTTCAATACAGTAGCCTATAAACTCCGAGGTGCCGGCCCCGGCACAAATTGCATTAATTTTTCCGTTTTCCTGAAAAGCTTCCAGAAACGAACGAATCTTATCGAAATTATTCCTGAACCTTCCGCAGGTATCCGGCCAGAGCGCGACCTGATTGTATATTTCCGAAGGCGTGTGTACCAGGCCCCTCTCTTCCTTTTCTGCAAGATCCAAATCGAGAAGCTCGGTTAAGGCTGTTCTCATCTGACTTTCTCCTCAGGACTGATTCACCCAGTCCATTTCCTGCGCATATTTCCCGGCGACATATTTCAGACCGTAAAATACCTCTCTTATTTCATCATCCGTCCAATCGTTGTTCAGCCACAACATGGGGATGGCAACTACATCGGGACAGAGAGCATCAGCGATTTCTTCAAACCCTTTTATTATTTGTTCCCCCCGTTCTCCATTGTCAAACATAAACTCAACGATCCCTTTCCCCCTGAAGGCTTCTTTTATTTTCGGAAGATCATTTTTTGAAAACCGGTACGAGCAATTCAAGCCGTTAATTTCCGGATCATGGTGCAGGTAAAGATGGAGGGAGGGATTAGGCCCGCAGTTATGTATTCTGCCGCCCCGCCAGTTTTGAAATATTCTGCTGCTATAGGGCCGGCTGAATTCCTTAAAGGCCCAAGGGGACAGGGCCGCACATACATCATCCGAGACGAACCCTTTTCTGCCTTCCGGAGCCCAGACGGGACCGAAATCGATACAGGTAAACCGGTCAATGCTCCCTACCGCTTTAATTATTTCTCTGTAACAATTTATCTGCAATTCCGTGGCCAGGTTAAGGAAATAGTGAAGCTCTTCTGGCCGGTCATAGAAGGTGGTGTAGAAAAGGTTGGTATCAAAAAGGTCCTTGGCCGTATTCAGAGGACCCCCTAAATCGATGCCGGTCAGGGAAACATCCTCAGGAAGGTTTTCGCTGAAGTATTTAAGCCATTTCAGATTAAAGGGCATGAGCCCGGCGCTCTTTGCATCCGGCATTTTCAGCTCATAAACCTGGGATATATCCTGAATAATAGGCTCGCAGACACCGGGCGCCTGATTCGGGTCGTCGCTCCAGAAAACTTTAAGTCCGAACATGGTGGCAATGGTAATATAACCGGGCCACACTCTTGCCGCAGGTATATAATCATCAGGAATGACTCTCAAGAGACGATCGATACTACTGACATTTATCTCGTATTGCAGCTCCCCGCTCTCGCACTGCTCCCTCAGGCTGAAGGTACTGTAGTCATCCAGGTAAAAAGCTATCGGAATATGGTCGACTCTTTCATACCGCCAGACCCTTCTGATGCATTCTTTTCTCCTTTCTATCTCTTCGTGCTCTATATTGTTTAATCCGTTCACTTTTTTCCTTCTTTATAAGCTTAAACCTGCTCCTACCGGATATTACCCTCTTAAATGTTAATCAGAGCTCGGTTAAAAAGTCGGTATCCTCGATAAGATAATGAATTCCGCCGATTATACTGGCAGAATTCTTGAGCTCCGATATTTCCAGTCTCGGCAATATTAAGACTTTTTCTCTTATCTCAACCCGGATCAGGTCGAGAAGAAAATCTCCGGCGAATGAGAACCCCCCTCCGAATATCACCGCTTCCGGAGTAAAAAGATTAATTATGTTGCATAAGGCCATGTTAAAATATTTAAAGGATTCTTTCAGGATTGAATTCGCAGCGGGATCATCAAGTTTTGCGGCCATAAACAAGGTTTTGGCGGTGATTTTTCCTGGATTTCCTTTAACCAGGGCCAGTATTTTAGAATCTTTATCCTCCCGGGCCGCTTTTATTCCCTTTTCTCGCAGGGCCTTTCCCGATATTTTGTTTTCGAGCGCCCCAAATTCATAAGGCTTGATTCTGTAGCTGTCAAACTCCTCCGGAGATGAATAAAAATAGCCGAACTCCCCCGCCGAATTATTCGGCCCAAAATAGATATCTCCGTTAACCATGAGAGAGCATCCCAACCCATAAGCAAAGTCAATGTAGACCACATTTTTCAGACCCTTTGCCTTTCCGGCTATCTTCTCTCCTAAAAGCGAAAGTTTAGTAGAATGATTTATAACAACCTCGGTGTGAAATACTTCAGCAAAAAAATATTTTATGTCATCGCTGCCGTTGCTCGTGTTGCCGGAAATCCATTTCAGCTCTTTCCCCTTTTCAACATAAACCCCGGGAGCGATACAGATGATTCGTAATATAGAATAGGGGTCAATACCCGCATCTTTGATGCCGGCATAGATCATGTTTTTCAACAAATTAAGCCTCTGTGAAAAGACGGCGTTATTTTCAAATTCATCTTCTGTCTTGTTGATCATGGCTCCTTTTAAATCCGAAATGGCGACCCTGTATCCCGCCCTTCCCATCTCGAAAGCGAGGAAATATTTTCGCCTGCTGTTGAATTTCAACAGAATCGGCTTTCGGCCGGCCTTCGACACTCCCTCACCGATTTCGTAGATGATATTTCTAGCTATCAATTCATCAATGAGACTTGAGATGGTGGGTTTCGAGATGTGAGTCAGGCGCACAATATCCGCCCGGGAAAGAGGTTCGTGATTGATTATTGTATCGAGCGCCAGATGCAGGTTATTGAGTTTTACATTTGATTGGGATTGTTTAGTGAGTACTTTCATATCCCGGCCCATATTTTTGATAGTAAGATTAATTAACAAATACGTCAACGGCCTCAAAAGTAGGGCCGGCTTCCCTTCTCTCGTTTCAAGACATCCTGAGCTTGAAAAATTACTTGACAAATCATGAAAGTCGTATATAAATAGATAGTAAACTTAATTAACAATCGTTTCCAGGCCGGCACAAAGCGGCTTAAGTACAGCACCGATGGCAATTTAAAAGAGGCGCGCCATGACATCAAAGGAGCGAATGCTCGCTTCGTTAGAGATGAGGGAAGTGGACTATGTTCCCTGTTCATTCATGCTCTTCTTTAATCTATACGAAAGGTGCGGTACGGCAAAAGAATATGTGGAAAGACAGCTTGAGCTGGGGCTTGATCCCTTTGTTCATGTCGGGCATTTGAATCATACCATGCATTTATATGGCGCTCTTCACCCCGAAGTGAAGCATCATGACTGGGTGGAAAAAAGAGGAGAGGCCAGGTACTTCTGTAGAAGATTGGACACCCCGGCCGGTCCTCTGACCGGCAGAGTAAGACAGCGGGAAGACTGGCCGACGAAAGACGATTTCCCCCTGTTCAGCGATTGGATTGTCCCGCGAGCGGAGGAGGTGCTCGTTAAACCTGAAGAGGATTTAGAAAAGATTAAGTACATATTCGGTCCCTTTAAAGATAAGGATATAAAAAAACTCAGAGAAGAGGCTTACGAAGCGAAAAAAAACGCCAAAGCATACCATTTATTACAGGTCGGCGGGTGGAAAGGATCGGTAAAGCCGGGCTTACAGGTTGACCCCGGAGTAATGGGCTGTGATGCCATGGCCTGGCTCTCCGGATATGAGAATATTATGATCCTCTCCCTTATTAGGCCGGAAATAATCAAAGAGTATGCCAATATCATCCATGAATGGAACCTGAGGCAGATCACGATCTACCTCGATGTTACGGATGCCGATCTGATCATCAGAAGAGGCTGGTACGAAACAGCCGAGTTCTGGACTCCGGATGCGTTCCGAGAAATAATCGCTCCTACGATTAAAAAAGAAGCGGAGCTGGTCCATCAGGCCGGGAAGAAATACGGATATATCATTACCAGCGCTTTCCTACCCATTTTGGAAGATATTTTAGACTCGGATATTGATGTGCTGATCGGCCTCGATCCTCTGGAAGGTAAGGGAACCGATCTACCGGAAGTAAAAAAGATATTTTCGGCCCGGAGGAAGGCACTGTGGGGCGGGGTGAGCGGAGCCTTAACGGTAGAGCTCGGCACGGAAGAAGAAACCGCGGAGGCGGTGCGGGAAGCTTTAGAAGTTTTCGGTACGAAAGGAGGCTTTATACTATCTCCGGTCGATAACGTGAGGGAAAATACCGAGAGGGCCTGGAAAAATACTCACGCCTTTATCGAAGCCTGGAAAAAGTACCGAAACGACTAAATATTTATCTCGCAACTGTTAGCGCTCTATCTTAAACTGTTAATGTAATTACAGACAAATCGAAAATGTGAAAGTGCCCTCTCGGATGAGATGCTTTTCA
>CAZERV010000104.1:0-9446 GCA_964514815.1 uncultured Spirochaetaceae bacterium
GGCCCTGGGAAACCGACCTGTTGATAATTAATCTCACCGCGGTGGTTTATCGTCAAAGACAATGGTGGTACCGCCGACGTTTATGACATCCCCCGGCTCCAGCTTTCTTGTTTTTACGGATTTGTTATTTACCGTAATTTCTCTCTCGCCTACGACGGTGTAGGATTTACTTTTCTTATCAAATATCACCGTGGCCCGGTTTTCTTTCATTTTCGGCGCTCCCGCAATGGTAAGATCGTCTTTCTCACTTCCGCTTATCACTGTCTTCTTAGATCTTAGGTTAAAAAGTTTCGTGGAAGGCGAGCCCTGTTCGACGTGCAGAACTTCCAGGGTGGGCCGGCGGGCTATCTTCTCTAATCTGAGCTTGGTCAGCAGCCACCAGAGAACCAGGGCGATAAGAAACGGAATAACCAGCAGGAAGCTAAGCGATTCTAAGGGTAAACCGAAAATCGTGCTGGAAAAATAAAAACGCGTTACGGATTCTTTTTTATTGTCCCTTGAATATTCTACTTTAACGTATTGTATGTCCGCCGGGTCCATGGTAGCCCGGTAGGTTAGTAGATGCTCTGTCAAGATTCGGTTTCTAATTCTTTGGTAGACCTCGCTGAGCTGCTCCTCGTTTGAAGCGTCGAATACGGTCCCCCCGGTCTCTAAAGCGATGGTTTCAAGATACCTGTCCTTTTCTCTGCCGAAGTTAACGGCAAAAACCGAAATACCCTCTTTCTGGCAAAGCTCAATCGGTTCTGTGTGCTGGAAAATCCTCTCCTTAAAGTTCTTATGCTCTCTCTGGGTGTGAAGGAAATAGGGGAAATTTTCACCATCGGATAAGACAATGATAACCCTTCTTCCCTTAATACCGCTCATCTGCTCCGCAGCCAGAAGCAGGGAGGCATACAGCTCGGTATAGGCCTCCTCCTTTGTGGGCTTTACTATTTCATCCAGCAGAAGAGCGGTTTTGGCCAGCTTACTGCCCGGTGGGGTATGGATAGAGTAATTGGTATTGAAGGAAGCCAGACCCAGGCTGTCCCTCGGATTGGTAATGCTATCAACAAAGGAAAGAGTGGCCTGCCTGGCATGGGTGATCCGCATGTCTTTCTGTACAGAGGTGGGTTTCCCGCCGATGGTATCATACATGCTGCCCGAATTGTCCAGCAAGAGCAGGAAATTAATTCCAGCCGCTATGTTTGCTCCTGTTTTGAAACCCTCAATACCGGGAACTTCTTTGAAATTAAGACCGTCGGCAGATTCAAATACCCGGAACATCTCGGCCGTCAGTCCCTCTATTGGACTCCCCCTGCTGTCTGTAACGCTGAGATACAGCTTAATAGCCTGGCTGGTGAGCAGGGAGGAAGAGTCAATCTGAGAGATGCTTATATTATCCGCCGGTATCAGGGGAGTAAGGAGGATTAAGCCGGAGAGGAGAGGAAGGATTTTTCTTAAACTCATCGCTCACTCCTTATTCGAGTTTGTAGTAAAGCCTGGCTGAGCCTATCTTAATTACATCCTCATATTTCAGAGGATGCTCCGTGATTTTATCCTCATTCACAAGGACCGGAAATTTTGGGCCGGCGGGCTTCAGTAGTAGATCGTGGCCCTTGATTAGCAGAACAGCATGAACATCGGCTACGTCAGCGTAATCGGCAAGGCTGATTTCATTTTTTGCCGATTTTCCGATCTTAAGTTTTTTCTGAGCTATCAGGAACTCTTTGCCTTTGAAACAGCCGTTGAGAACTCGCAATACGCCGTAGGCGAGCCGCTTCTCCACCAGGCTGTAGAAAAAGCCGATTAATAAGCCAAGAATGATAAAGCCGGCCAACCTGGCGTAGATAATCTCCGGGAATAACAGGCGGGAATATTCCAGAGCAAAGCCGCCCGGGATCCCTCCTATGAATCCTCCGAGTATCCCAACCTGGATTTTCTTTAAAGACCCGGCCCGGATACCTTCCGTCATACCGACAAAGATCCCCAGAAAGCCCCAGCCAATAGCCCTGGCGACGGGAAGGCCGATCCGGTTAAAGCTTTTATAGGAAGAAAAGAGAAGCTCGCCGGCAAGAAACAGCACTCCCTGCCCAATAAAAAATCCGGCGGCCCCACCCACTAAACCGACCAGGGCGCCCGTGATGGCGCCACTGCCTATCCGGGACTTAACAGAGGAGGTAATGCCGGCAAAGCTTCCGAAAAAAGCACCAAGAATAAAGCCAAAAGCCGCTCCCAGAACAATGCTAAAGATAAGATAGGAGGGAAAAATCCTCTGGTACATAAGAATCACTTCGGCCACCGGCCAGGCTGCAATCCCTGCCAGCACACCCAGACAGCAAATAATCAGACGTCTCGCTAAAGTTGACACGTTGCTTCCCTCTTATTCTCCTACTTTCAGATTTAAAGTCTTACTGTCCCTGTTAAAATCAAGATCAACTTCCACCTTCTGCCCCGATTCTACTCTTACCTTAGTTTCCCTGGTAATGGATGGGGTGACTTCCGCGGTGAGCAGATATTCGCCTGGAGAAAGGACAATTTCCTGAGTCCCCTTTAAGGAGGCAGCCAATTTCTTGTAAGACGGATTCTCTCCCCCGGACAGGTAGAATTGGGAGTTATCGAGCAGTATTTTTATCCCTTCATGGTTTGAGGAAACTCTTAAAGATCCCGGGTGAGGTATCAGGGTTACCTGAAAATCCAGGACACTCTGATACTGCTTTATAATCAGATGGTATTCTCTGGGGTAATACCCCCGGCTCTCAAACTTGAACTTATAGATTTTGCCGGTGGTTAAGCTGCCGGCAAGACGCCTGTTCCATCTGGTCCATTTTGAACCAACGAGGACATAGAAGTCCGTTCCGGCCGTGATATCCCGGCCGTCAGCCTGGTTTAAGACCTTATACTGGACGGTGAGAGGCAAAGGAGGAATCTCCTCTATAGCCACTTCCACTATTCTGGCTTCAAAGGTGGCGACGCTGCCTTTCTGAATCTTTCTGGGATCGAGGAAAAAGGTTTCCCAGAGAAGCTTATTATCCAGGCTGACTTTAATCCGGTATTGGTCTGTTTTAAGATAGACTTTTTGGGACTCCAGGAAAAAATACTGCTCCGTTTCCTTCTCCCTGTTTTCTCCGAAGGTGAAGACCATATCATCCAGCCTGGTGTTCGCATTATCCCTCTCCTGATAGAGTACGGCCCGGATAGAGCTTTCCCCCGGTTCTTTAAACTCTTTGTTCACCTTAGCCGATACAACCAGGGCGCCGTATTCCTCGGAATGAAAGAACTCATAATAGTAACCCCTATAGTAGATAAAGGCAGAACCGGCGGTCAGCACAAATAAAAGCAGCAGGGCGGCAAAGAGAACAGACTTGAGCCTTGGTTTCCGTTTCTTTTTAATATCCTTGAGCTGCTCCTTATTGATATAACTCCTGATCTCCCTCCTGCCGGCGGATCGATCCTTCTTTTTCAGGCTTTTGTTTAGAATATTAAAGACCTCTTCCAGGTCCTGATAGCGCTTTCTTGATTTCGACTGCATTGCTTTTTTAATGATCCGGCTCACAGTGGAAGATACTTTGGGATTTGCCTTCCGCACGGGCTTATACTTTCCCTTCTGGATCAAAGCAATGGTTTCCGGCGTAAAACTACCGGGAAAGGGGGTCTTCCCCGTTACCATCTCATAGAGCATAACGCCCATGGAGTAGATATCGGCGCGCTTATCCACGTTTTTAGTGTTTTCTATCTGCTCCGGCGACATGTAGGAGGGGGTACCGAGAGTCATCCCTTCCCTGGTCAGAGCGGCCTCATCATCTTCCTCGCCCGTGGCAATGCCGAAATCCACCAGTTTAACCTCACCATCCCTCGAAATCAGGATGTTCCCGGGTTTGATATCCCGGTGCACAACACTCTTATCATGGGCATACTTGAGTGCTCTGCAGCAGTCCCGGAATATTAGCAGCGCCAAATCGCTGGGTAAATATCGTTCCCGTTTTATCAGCGCATCCAACGCGATTCCGTCAACATACTCCTCCACGATATAGTACGAAGCCCCTTCCTTAAAATGATCGTACACCTGGGCGATATAATCATTTTTAAAATCCATCATTAAGCGGGCTTCTCTCTTAAATCGCTCGGCGATGGATGAACGTCCCCTCAAGGTAAGTTTTTTCAGGATTATGAAGCGATTCAGAGTGGGATGCTTCCCCTTGTAAACCGCGCTCATTCCTCCCTTGGCGATTTGCGAGACAACCGTATATTTGCCTATTTTAGCGGCTATTTTTGCCATTTGTCCTGCTCATCCTATCTGATTCATATTAGGCACAATCTCAATAATATCCTCATCCAGATCGATCTCCTTATTTTTTTTCAAGAAGGCTGCAATAAAGCGGTTGGGATTGTGAATCTGGACGTATTTTCCCCCGGCTCTCAGATGATATTTACCCCCTATAGGACGGTGTCCTCCAAAGTAGTAGGCCCCATTCCTCTCTGTCTCATCAAGATAGTAATCCAGCATGGCCGGCACGCTGTCTTCCTGAGCTGCATCGTTATCCGTCCAGGTAAGCCCATAGATGACTTCGGGATGAGTCCGGTAGTCAATCACCATCTCCCTGGGATAAAAAGTCTCGGGTTCGGCATGGGAAATAAGGAAATTCTTTCCTACAGTGAGTATCGGCAGTTGCTTTTCAAAGCGGTAGAACCGGGACAGAAACTCCTCACCATAGAATTTCTTTATATAATGGGTGACCATGGCTCCCTCATAGGCAAATTTGCCAAAAGGGTAGTTCCCCTCTCCCTGCTCATTGGAGATATTCTCATGATTTCCCTTAAGAAAATGAAAAAAGGGCGGAAAGGAGGCTTTAACCTCGATCACCATCTCCATCAGGCCGAGACTTTCTCTCATCTCTTCATCCATGCTGCTGTGGTTGGCGTAATCCGATTTAAACTCTTCAAAAGCCGAGAGCCACCGCCTGGCCGCCCTGGCCTCGGCGTGGAACCCGTCCCCTACACAGACCATCTGAATCTGCCCTAAGGCCAGTCTATCGAGAACCGTGGACTGATCCTCAATTTCATGCAGCAGGACATGCAGAAAGAAATCCATCCTGGCATGGAGGTCTGGCACGATAATGGTGTCCAGGCTCTTATTCAGATATACGAGCCCTCCGGGACGACCGTCGGCGCTGCGGGGCCGGTAGATCTCCTCTTCGCTGTCAAGGATTCCGATAATTCCGTTAACCTTTTCCAGGTATTCATCACTCCGGGGACCTTGTTCCCTGTGATAGATAGAGACCAGCGTTTCTTTCAACTTTTCACCCGCCATCACTTTCGCCTGTTCCAATTGATAAAATGGGACATGTACCCCTGGGAGCCGTTAAAGCCCTTACTTTCACTCCTCTTCCAGCATAATGGTCTTATTGACTTCTACGAATTCCTCTGTCAGTATTTGGGTAACCTGGGAAAGCAGTTCTTCCTGCTCTTCAGCTTCCATTTCCTCTTTCGGAACGGCAATTTTAAAGACAGGAGAGCTTTTTTTTATGGGCCCCCTGGAAAAAGAGACCTCTTCATTGACACTGATATCCCTTTCCAGTACAGAATCATCTTTGGCCGCGGTCTCCGGCACATCCTGGCGCAGTCCAATACTGGCGTATTCCACCCTGCGCACCTCCTCAACGAGCGGCCCTATGTTTATTAGCGAACCTGAGTAGGTCATAACCAGGGAGCCTCGATCTTCATCCTTAGCCAGATAATCTACCTCTTCCATATTCTGTTTATCAAGCTGCTCCTCAAAGCTGTTTTTTTTCTCCAGCCATCCTTTGGCGATGGCTTCAACCGATTCTTCATTATCGGGAAGCCCGAAAGTCCCGGCAAGCTGCTTGATGTGATCCTGTATGTTCTCAGGAACCTGGTCAAGATATTCACCCATAATTTACCTCCTGTTGGCGATGTTTTATATATTCTAATGAATTTATACCTTATGTCAAATATTTTCAATTCGGAATGCTGCCGGCCGGAATGGTTTGGTAGAGAGTAGGGGTAAAAATTTGCTTGATATTTATAGATGTCCGATTTAATATATATAATATGGAATCCGGAGAAATTATTATTCCTAAAGGCGTCACCCTGGAAATAATAAGCGGTGTGGATAAGGGAAAGATCTTTACAGTTACAGGCAAGACAATGACCATCGGACGGGCAGCGGAATGTGATTTTCAACTCTCCGATAAGCACGTTTCCAACAATCACTGCCAGATCGTGTTTCGCAGGGACCACTTTACGGCCATAGATCTGGAAAGCCTGAATAAGACAAAGGTAAATGGTAAGGTCTATATTCAGAAGAATCTGAGAACCAACGACCTGCTCACCCTGGGTAAAACGGAAATACGTTTTGTCTGGAAGGACCAGGATGAGAAGGTTCTCGATCCGTCTGAAGATATCCCCGCAGAAGCAGAAAATGCCGATGCAGAATCTTTTGAGTCGTAGAGATCTTAAAGCTATAAGTCGGCTTTAGAAATCACCAGGAAGGAGAGCGTATTTTGCTTTCAGGCGCAAAATCCTTTCCACACCCGCATCGATTTCTTTTTCGGTAATCTGTCCTTCCTTATAAAGCCGATAGACCTCTTTTTTTAATTCCAGCAGATCATAGCTGCTGTGGATGAGGATTAAATCCACACCGGCCTTGAAGAACAGTCTCAGGGTTTCAGTCACCGAATAATTATCCGATAGAGCACCCATAGCCATACCATCTGCGATAACAACACCTTGGAAGCCATAATGACCTCTTAGAATACCTGTTAGGATACGGTGAGAAAGGGTGACCGGATACTCTGGATCGATTTCCGTAAAGAGGATATGTGCGGTCATCAGGGCTTCGGCCCCGTGATTGATGGCCATTTCAAAAGGCTTGAAATCTCGTTCCATGAGCAGATTTTTTTTCGAATCAACTATGGGCAGGCTGCCGTGAGAATCGACAGTTGTACTGCCATGGCCGGGAAAATGCTTAATAACCGGTATAATACCGGCCCTGGCAGCCCCCTGGAGATAGCTGATGCCCAGCTCCCCGATCGCCGCGGGATCGGATCCCATGGACCTGTCTCCAATGATAGTCCTATCAGGTTTATCGTAGAGATCCAGCACAGGAGCAAAATTCATGTTGAAGCCAAGTTCGCTTATCTCTCTGGCGGTGATATATGCCGCTGCCGAGACAAAATGGAGATCTTTATGCCGGCCCCAATAATAGGCCGCTGGAAATTGGGCATTCTCCGGTAACCTGATGGTGTTTACTCTGCCTCCTTCCTGATCGACAGATAAAAAAAGACTAATCGGGGGATTGTTCATGAGGCTGATCTGCTGCAGGTCAAAAGTCAGCCTCTTAATCTGTTCTTTATTCTCAATGTTCCAGGGATAGATAATAATGCCTCCAACATAGCCTTCTTGTATCAGCCTTTTCATTCGATCGGTTACTTCCGTGCCGTCAATCCAGGTGATAAAACGCTGACCTATCTTCTGCTCGAGGCTGAGCAAATCAAGATATTTTGTTGCCGCAGTCTGGGGATCAACTGCCAGGCCTGTTTTGAGTAGATCAATTGGTCCGGCTGCTGCATTGGGAGCCGCCCGATTGTTATATTGGGCAAGTTCCCTCTCCGCGCGCCTGATCTCGCTTTCCAGCTTTTGGATAATCCGGTATGGGACGACCAGTACTCCAAGCAGGATGATCAGGGAAGCTAAACCGGTAAGGAGAAGCGGTAGAATAACGCCTCTGCTCGTGAGCATGGAGAAAAACCCGGCCCTTACTGTCTTGATACCACCTTCGACTGAAATGCCGCCGGTCCCGGCGAAAATCTTCTCCCTTTTTTCGGATGAAATACTTGGCTTTCCAGCCGACGGCAATTTTTCATTTCGAACGGGCTGAGGGAAATCCCTTTCTCTGCGTATTGCCAGTGCTCTCTGGTATAAACCACTCATATCCGTTTACGGTAAAAGCCTTATATTTATTCTTTCGACCCCGTTGTGCTTAATTTTTAAGCGAAAACTCTTCCAACGGGACAAATTTTCAGAAAACAGAGGAGATTCATAAACTTCGTGAAATATTACCGAAACTCAGGATATTTCCCGGCGTCAGAGGATGGTGAGCTCGGTTTTGCCGACTAGAATAACATCGTTGGTCTTCAACTTAACGTATTTATCCTGGGGAACGCGTTTTCCGTTCACAAACGTGCCATTTGTGCTATGCAAATCCATAACGAAGTAGGAGTCTTTTATTTTCTGGATAACGGCATGGAATCGGGACACCAATTTGTCATCAATGAAAGCATTATTGCTTCTATCTCTTCCAATGACAATCTTGCAGATCAGGGGGATGGTTTTATCCTTGAATATGAGGCGCCCGGTTTCGGTTTTTTTGACTTTATTCAATCTTTTCCCAAGGTTGCTTTCCGTGTATATGGTTTCATCCATGACCATCTCCTGATAGAAATCTTTCAATTATAGTTTACTAAAAAATCTTCCTCTTTTCAATATATTCCCTGTTTCTCCGGCCCGGGTTAAATCCCCAGAGAGCCCCTTCAAGCGTTCCCTGGCAATCTCATGGAACGCTTACCAAATCAATGATTTCCGGTGGTTGGACCGCTGCGGACCAGTGCGGCAGGATCGCAACCTCTTCTAATTCCCATTATTACGGCATCGTTGTTGAGGGCGGCGCAGTTGAAGACCACCTCCGGCGAAGTGCAGCTTTGGGAGATCGATAAAAAGACTTTTCAACATCTGCTTGATACCGAGCCATCTATTTCTCGGGCCCTGCTCGCATCTCTGAGCAGATCTTATAAGAACATAAAGATCCAATTCGCAGCTTTATAACTTGTTCCGTAATACCGTCCGGGGTCGATAAATGTCTCCAATAAGAATGGCCTCTGCCCATATTTCTCATACCAATCTCGTGTAACAGCCTTTATTCCGCGGGCAAGCAGGCAGGAAGCCAGATTCTTGACCCGAATCCAGTTCGGAATGAGAAAGCGATTATTGTTCACCACGTGCTTCAAATACTTCTTTCGCTGCTCCTCTGACCAACCAATAAAGCAGTCTCTGGCTTCAAGGCGTATAGAAGCAGTGCTCCAGCCCAGTGCGGCGATCGGTCGCCTGTCTACAAAAGCAAGGTATTTGAGCCGTCTTCCAAAAATTCTTTGATGTCCAAGATAATGATACTCCTTTACCAGGATATTCCACAAAGACTCCAACGAGCTGCCGCTTACCATCTCAAGCCTGATTTCCCCAAGATCCGACAAAGAACATTCAATCGGATTCGTGTCGAAGGGAAATCCAACTTTCTCTCCACCGACTGAATGGTGGTACGCAGATAGTTTCAACTCTTTTTCCTTTCACACTTCCCGGCAGAGCATAGCTTTTACGTTCCAGAATCAGATATTTCTATCCGATCGGGATCACAAAGAGTTACGCCCTTACCTTGAAAGTGCCAAGGAAAAGTC
>CAZERV010000105.1:0-4059 GCA_964514815.1 uncultured Spirochaetaceae bacterium
TTTTCATGAACCACACGAAGAGAAAATTGTTGATTACCAATTGCCGCCTGATTACTCCCTTCGCTGAGATAGAACGGGGAGAGGTGCTAATTGAAGGGGGCAAAATACCAGGGCTGGGACCGGCAGGTACTTGTCGGGATTACGATGCCTGCCTGGATGCGGGCGGCAGGATCGTGGCTCCCGGATTCATAGAGCTCCACATTCAGGGGGCCGGCGGATGCGATGTGCTGGATGGGAGCCTCGAGGCTTTAAAGGCGATTTCTCGCTCCTGTGCCCGCTTCGGTGTGACCGGATTTTTGGCCACCACGGTTTTCCGCCCCGAGGGAAATAACCGCCATCTGGAGATCGCAGCAGAATGCAGTACCAACGAACAGGAAGGAGCCGAGCTTTTAGGAATCCATCTTGAGGGTCCATTTATCTCTCCGGAGAAACGGGGGATGATCAAAAAGGATTGCATCAACCGGCCGGACAGGAAAGTTCTGGAGACGATCCTTTCCCTTACCGGTGGTTGTTTACGTATGATGACTGTTGCCCCGGAACTGGGGGAAAGCGGCGCCATTATACGGGCCCTGACGGAAAGAGGAATAGTCGCTTCTTTCGGTCATTCGATGGCGGATTATGAACAAACCAAGGAGGGCTTCGCAGCAGGAATCAATCATGTGACCCATTTGTTTAATGCCATGCTGCCCATCCATCACCGCAGCCCCGGACCCCTGCCGGCTATTTTTGAAACGGATTCGGTAACCGCGCAGTTGATTGCAGATGGGGTTCATGTCCATACGAGCGTCCTCCAGTTGGCGGCCAGGATTCTGGGACCTGAGCGGCTGGTACTCATAACCGATGGAATGCAGGCCATGGGATTGCCGGACGGCAGCTATGTTTATAATGGTTTGGAATACGTCTCTAAAAACGGTACTGCCCGTTACCTGGACGGGACTCTTATCGGAACCTCCCTGGGCCTGAGCCAGTGTCTGGGACGCTTTGTAAGCCTGGCCGGACTTTCCATTTCCAGGGCAATCAGAGCCGCTTCCTTAAACCCGGCCCGCGTATTGGGTATTGATGATTCTAAAGGAAGTATAGAAAGAGGAAAAGATGCAGATCTGGTGCTCTTAAACCGCGATCTCACCGTCTGGAAAACCATACGACAGGGACGTTTTATCTACCAGGCTAGCGGTGAATCAAACGTTCAAACCAGGATGTATCCACGGAAAGAATAAGGCCGATCAGGCTTCCGACCAGGGTGAATCCAAGGAATAGAAAAAAGAACTGGGAGAGCGCGTTCCGGAGGGCAAAAAAATCCTGCACAATGAAATCATTCGTTCCCAGGATGAGAAGCAATAGCAGATTAAGGACGGTAAAAGCGCCCCAGACCGCGATTTTAGGGGAGTTGCTGCCCAGGTTCCTGGTCTGCTCCATGACTCGGTCGGTAAAGTTTCTGCTTTGTAGATAGGTTAAGATTTTTTCCCCATCTTCGCCGGGAAACTCGATCTGTTTCAAAATCCTGTCTAACCCGGAATCGTTAATATCGTTCATCGTTTAACTCCTTCGTAAAAGAGGCGGGCCAGCTTTTTCTTAATCAATTTTTTCGCCCGAAAAACGTGCGATTTTATGGTGTTTACCGGCATATCCGTGGCCAGGGATATTTCCGGGTAGCTTAATCCGTCGAAATAATGCATTTTCAAAATGATATTGTAGGTGTCCGGGATTTTTTTTAATACTTCTTCGACCATTTCCAGGCTCTCCCGGTCCAGCAGCTTATCTTCCGGGCTAGGACCGGCATCCGGCAGGCGCTCATCCAGGGTCACTTCCAAAAGCCGGCGCCGGTTAAGCCGATACCGGTTCACTGCCAGATTAAAGGCCAGGCGGTAAAACCAGGCGGCGAAAGTCACCATACCACGGAAGCTGGAGAGTTTTTCATAGGCTCTCAAAAATACTTCCTGAGCGAAGTCTTCGGCATCCTCAAAGTTACGAAAGAACTTCAGACCCAGGTAAAATATTCGCGCCTGGTAGCGTTCGACAATCTTTTGGTAGCTTTCAATCCGGCCCTGGATAACCTGCTTTACCAGGGTATTATCATCGATTTTTCCCACTGCTCCTATTTCTTTATCCGGTTGATGAAGGCATAGAAGGTGATGATGCCCAGGCCGGCGGTCGTCGGGACAATACCGCCGAGCAGGGAATTGCTCAATCCGGTATACAGGGCAAAAAAGACCAACAGGCCGATTCCGACAAACAGCGCGACAACACCGATCAGGAGAAGTTTTTCGTTGATTTTTTTAGAAACCGGGGTGCCCCCTTTTTCGATTATGAGCCTGTTCTTGCGATAGTCCCAGAGTAAATAGAAGAAACTCAACACGGCCAAAAGAACAACCGCCACCATGGGAAGTGAGGCGATGAGGATCTGGGCTGCCCCGCGTAAACCGGCAAACCCTGCCGGGGCAGTAATTGCGGTGGTTAAAGCCGTTATCTGAAAAAACATGCTATTCTGCCTCCTGTCTACTATCTTGACGCCGGAAATATTTAAGAAGTTGCACCTTTTTATCACCAATCCTTGATTTTTGCAACCGGAAGGCTTTTAATATGGTCACAATAGAAACGAAAGGAAGAGTACCATGAAAAACATTTTGCTCGTGGAGCCCAAATCTCCCGACTTTAATATTTATTCCATGTTCAAGATCCCCCGCCTCGGCCTGGCTCTCCTTGGCACCGCTGCCAGGCAGGCCGGATATAATGTGAAAATTATCTATCAGGAGTCGGTCCCGCTCAGGGTTGAGCATATCAGATGGGCTGACCTGGTGGGTTTCTCGATAACCACCTCCACTGCTTTAGAGGGATACCGGTTGGCCCGTTCGGTGAGGGACCTGGACCGGCAGAAGCACAGGCGGCCTATAGTTTTTGGTGGTGTGCATGCTACCTTTAAACCCGAAGAAGCCTTGAAAGAAGGAGACTACGTGTTAAGAGGTGAAGCAGACCATACTTTTGTACCTTTTTTAGATGCCTTGAGAGAGGGAGATTCCCTGGCTGAGATTCCCGGCCTGAGCCGGAAGGATCGGAATAAAATTATTCACAACCCCGGAATTGAAAAGGGGGTAAATATGGACAGCGTGCTTTCTCCGGACTGGAATCTTTTTGAGCGATATAAGTTGAAGATCGGTGCCGTCATGACCTCCCGGGGCTGTCCCTATGACTGCAGTTTCTGCTCGGTAGCCGTAATGCTGGGAAGAGCATACAGGATGCGCTCTGTCGATAAGATCATGGAGGACCTGGGGGGCATTAAATGCAGGGGTGTCTTTTTTTATGATGATAACTTCGCGGCGAATAAAAAGCGAACCAAGGAGCTTTTGGGCCGGATTATTGCCGAACGGGGTAAGACGCATCGGGTGAAATTCTTTTCGGCCCAGGTCCGAGCGGATGTTGCCCGGGACCCGGAGCTGCTTGATTTAATGAAGGAGGCGGGGTTCATTACCTTATTTATGGGTTTCGAATCGGTAAACCAAAATACTTTAGACCTGTATAATAAAAAGCAGAGCCTGGAGGATATTAAAGATTCCATCATTGAAATCCACAAGCGGGGAATCAATATTCATGGGATGTTTGTTTTGGGCTCCGATGCTGATGATGAGGAAACCCTTTTAGAAACGGCTCAATTTGCCCTCAGAAATAAAATAGAGACGGTCCAATTCCTGATTCTTACCCCTCTTCCGGGTACGCGCCAGTACAGGGAGTTTGAGAAGGAAGGGAGAATATTCACTTACGACTGGAAGCGCTTTGATGCCTTTAACGTTGTGTTTTTGCCCCTTTTGATGACACCTTATCAGCTCCAGATGGGAATGATTAAGGCCATGAAGCATTTCTACTCTCGCTGGGGGATACTCAGGTGGCTGTTGCGGGGTAAACCCTACGTTTCCGCCCTTAACGCTTACGGCCGGCGGACCCTCAATCTCTGGATCCGAAATAACCGTAAATTGCTCAAGAGCATGCAGGCAGATAACCGGGAGCTGTTTGTGCCTGAGAGCATGCAGGCAGCCTGTTCGCGCCCGTAGGCTGTAGGGCGGAGAG
>CAZERV010000105.1:4159-9313 GCA_964514815.1 uncultured Spirochaetaceae bacterium
AATCGTGTTTAAAAAAATAAGCGGGCTGGCTGCTAAAAAAACCGGCACTCCCATTGAGAATCCCGGCGTCCCGGTTATTTCCCCGGAGAGGCAATAGAGGTTTTATAACAATTTTCGTAAAAAATCGGTAAAATTATCCAATTCTTTCTGTACTAAAATCTTGGCCTGATGATATTTCTTTCGAATTCAAAATAATATCTTTTGAAATGCCTGAATTTCAGCAATTCCATCAGAATACGGCAGGTTTCCTCAGATATAACGGCTGAACGAATATCGTCTATTTCCAGCGTCATATTTTCCAGCAAATCCATGTGCCATTTATTTTCTCTCAAATGGTTTCCGAAGAATTGGGAAATCCTCAAGAATATTGTTTCCAGGCAGGTATAATAATTAACAAGAATATCGGCTATGACAATCGCCTGAGATGTTTCTCTTTTCGATATGTCCTCTCTCTTATTAACAAACTCAGTATAAAAATCATCCAGGCGCTGTAACACTTTGCGGTTCTTTTCTATTATTTTAATCAAATCGCGAACACGCTTATTTTCGATCATAGATAAGCCTGCCGCCTGATATAATGTTTTCTCTGAATTCCGGTTCAATTTTATCGACTTCAACAATGTCCAGGGAGAAGTCGGTCATTCTCATTGCCTCTCCATATATTTGAAAAAACTCTTCGGCAGACTTCAGGCCTTCCAGGGCAATATCGATATCTGAAATCTCTGAGAAATGCGCTTCATTCAGAAGCGATCCCCACTGGTATACTTTTGCCGGGTTGTATTTATCTATAATCATGCAGGTGATTTTTTTAAAATCGGCCTTGGCCTGATTCAATTTTTTCTTTAATTTCTCTTTTCGTTCCAGCTCTTTTTGCCGAACAAATCCGCGGGCCCTGGCAATATCAACACTCATTTTCTTCCCCGAAACTGTATGATAATCCAATAAGACCAAAAAATCAATATACAATATATCTAAAACCATCCAGGTTGCCTTAAGGAATTTCGCAACCAGCAGATTCTATATGGTTTTAAAAGTGTAGGTTTTATCCCCTTTTTTCAGGAATCTGAACAGGCCCTGTCCGGTTATCCGGGTAAGGATCTCGTTTTCTGCCATATGATGGTCGCTGAAGGACAGGGTAGAATCCGGCTTCAAGACCCGGTGAAGCTCAGCCAATACGGAATCCGGGTCGGCCAGACCGTGCAGAATATCGTACAGGAGTACGAGATCTACGCTCCCGTCTTCAAGGCCGGTGGCCCGGTCTGTATGAATGGTCTCGATATTTGCCAGAGCATGCCTGGAGGCCCTTTTTTGCACATTCATCAATGCAATAGGAAGGATGTCGGCCGTATATACTTTGCCGTTTCCGCCGACCAGCTCGGCCGCAGCTATTGAAAAACCGCCCGGACCGCAGCCGTAATCGAGGATTTTAAATCCAGGCTTTATATCGGCTTCTTGCAAGATATTCTTTGGCGAATAAAGCCTGTCGCGCAGGCTGAACCAAGCAGACATCATTTTAAAACTGAAATTGTCGAGCGGTTTATCCATACGATCTTCAGGCCTCCAGGTCTTTGATATAACCCCCTATTTTTTCTTTCCTCCTGGCCAGCTCCTCGAGCTTTATCTTTTCCTTTTCGATTACTTCTTTCGGAGCCTTCTTCAGAAAGCTCTTGTTGGAAAGCTTCTTCTCCGCCCTTCGAATCAAATCCAGGCTCTTCTGATTTTTGTTCCTGAGCCTGGCGATCTCTTTCTCAATATCGATAACCTCCTTCACATAGACAAAGGCCTCGTAACCGGTGCCCACGACCGGGATGCTTCCCGAGGTCTCGGGCATTTCGGTCCGGAGGCCCAGGTCTTTGGAGTTGATGAGAAAGGATATGAGGGCCTTGTGTTTGGAGAGTATGCCATGCGCCGGTCTGTTTTTCTCCGTCTTTATGATAACCCTGATATCTTTTTCGCCGGGTATGGTGAACTCACTGCGGATGGTGCGCACCGCGCGCACTGCTTCTTGTAGGAGGGAGAACTTCTTTTCTACCTTAAAATCAGTCCTCTTCTTTAAGAACTCCGGGTAAGGGGCCTTGACGATGCTGGACTCATGGGCCGGCAGTTTCTGGTAGATCTCTTCGGTTACGAAAGGAAGGAAGGGGTGCAGGAGCCGCAAGGATTCTTCGAGGATGGAAAGAAGGATGCTGATGATCCTGTTCTTTTCATTATAATCCGGGGAAGATAGAAACAGCTTGGCTGCCTCGATATACCAGTCGCAGAAATCGCTCCAGAAAAACTCATAGACTGCCTGAGCAGCTTCATTGAAGCGGTAGATATCCAGGGCCTGGCGGGCCGTTTTAACCGCTTCATTTAAGCGGTGCAGGATCCAGCGGTCCGTTTCGGTATGGACTGTCTTATCCGGCGCGAGGGGCTCCCTTCCCTCCAGATTCATCAGGATAAAGCGGGAGGCGTTCCAGATCTTATTGGCGAACCTGGAGCCGAGCTTAAAGCTTTCTTTATCTATGAGGATATCCTGGCTCTGGGTAGTCAGGAAGGAAAAGGTGAACTTCAGGGCATCGGCGCCGTAATCCTCGACGATTTCCAGTGGATCGATTCCGTTGCCCAGGGATTTGGACATCTTTCTGCCCAGCTTGTCCCTGATCAATCCATTGATATAAATATCTTTGAAAGGAACTTCATTCCTGAACTCCATGCCCATCATGATCATCCTGGCTACCCAGAAAAAAATAATATCGTAGCCGGTGACCAGGGTCGAGGTGGGGTAGAAAGTCTTCAGGTCTTGGGTTTCCTCCGGCCAGCCGAGAGTGGAAAAGGGCCAGAGGGCGGAAGAAAACCAGGTGTCGAGAACGTCCGGGTCCTGCCAGATATCTTTATTCCCGCAGTGGGCGCAGGCATCCGGATCGATCCGGGCGACCGTCATGCCCTGGCATTTATTGCAGTACCAGACCGGGATTCGATGCCCCCACCAAAGTTGGCGGGAAATACACCAATCCCGGATATTCTTGAGCCAGTGGGTGTAGGTGTTTTCCCATTTCCTGGGATAGAAGCGGACCTTCCCATCTTCCCAGGCGGCCAGGGCCTTTTCAGCCAGGGGTTTCATCTTCACGAACCACTGGTCGGAGAGATAAGGCTCGATGATGGTATGGCAGCGGTAGCAGTGGCCTACCGTATGCCGGTATTCCTCCTCTTTTATGAATAAACCGGCCTTTTTGATGTTTTGGATGACCCTTTCCCGGGCCTCTTCCACGCTTAAGCCCCGGTACTCTTCAGGGACATTATTATTAAGGGTGCAGTCCGGGTTTAATATGTTGATCCGGGGAAGCTTATGCCGGATGCCGATTTCGTAGTCGTTCGGATCGTGTGCGGGAGTGACCTTTACGACGCCGGAGCCGAATTCCATATCTACAAACTTATCGGTAATGATCGGGATCCGCCGGTCCGTCAGGGGAAGATCTACCAGTTTCCCGACCAGGTGATCATAGCGCCTGTCATTAGGATGCACGGCCGCCGCTGTATCGCCGAGCATCGTTTCCGGCCGGGTGGTTGCGATTTCAATGGACCCGCTGCCTGCGGACAGGGGGTAATAGTAGTGGTACATCTTGCCCCCGATTTCCTCATGTTCCACTTCGTCATCCGAGATGGCGGTCCCGCAGGAATGGCACCAGTTCACCAGGTAGTTGCCCCGATAGATGAGCCCTTTTTCAAAGAGGGAAACGAAAACTTCTCGAACCGCTTTAGAGAGCCCTTCATCGAGGGTAAAACGCTCTCTTTCCCAGTCGCAGGAAGAACCGATTTTCTGGAGCTGCTTCACAATAAACTTGTGGTGTTTCTTCTTGACATCCCAGGTAACTTTTAAGAACTCTTCCCGGCCTATTTTCTCCCTGGAGGTCCCCTGTTCATGGAGCTGCTTCTCAACGATGTTTTGAGTGGCGATTCCGGCATGATCGGTCCCGGGAAGCCAGAGAGTGGGCTGGCCGAGCATCCTGTGGTAGCGAATAAGAATGTCCTGAAGACAGTTATTCAGGCCGTGTCCCATATGCAGGACCCCGGTAACATTGGGAGGCGGGATGACGATCACATAGGGGTTCTTCTTTTGCTCCGGATCCGGGGAGAATAAGCGGCGGTCCAGCCAGAATTTGTAAAGCCGGTCTTCGAAATCCTTAGGGTCATAGACCTTAGCCAGCTCGATTGCCTTCATGAAAGCTCCTTGCTACGGCATTCTACCAAAAGATTTGATCTGTAGCAAGAAATGAGTTAGGATGTAAAGTCCAATGCCCGAGCTGCCGGACCTGGAATATATCGTAAAAAAATTAAATACTTCTTTACCGAATCGGTCTGTAAAGCGGGTAAGTGTTAGAGAGCCGATCGTTATCAGAATGCTCATCCCGAAAAGCTTTCCGGAAGCCTTAAGCGGCGAACGGTTCGGCTCCGTTTCCCGCCGCGGACCATTCTTGAGGTTCCAACTGATCAATGTGGAAATGATAGCCCACCTGATGCTTGCCGGGAGGTTTCAACTGGCCGGCGAATCGGCCAGGCCCCTGCGCCATCTCTGCTTTTCACTGTACCTGGACAGTGGGAAGGTTTTTAGGCTTGCCGATCAAAAGCGAATGGCCAAAGTGTACCTGGCAGAACCGGGATGCTACGCACAAATACCGGGCTTTCTCGGGCAGGGACTGGACATCATAAAGCCTGGATTTACATTTGAAAATTTTAAAGGCTTAATCGAAAGGTCGGGGCAGCAGGCCCGGGTATTTTTGATGGACCAGGCAAAGCTGAGCGCCATAGGAAATGCCTATGCGGATGAAATACTGTTTGCCTCCGGGATTCATCCCAAGACCCGCTGCAACCGGCTAGATTCAAGTGAGAAGGAGCGGCTCTTTACCGGCATCCGGGAGGTAATCCAGTGGGGAATAGAAGAGGTGGAGAAGGCCGGAGAAGCCATCGAGGTGAAGGTGAGAAATCACCTTCGGGTGCGAAACCGCAAGGGCCGCCCGTGCCCTACCTGCGGAACCGAGATCAGGAGGACCGGCGTGCTGGGCTTTGATTCTTTTTTTTGCCCCCACTGCCAGCCGGCCAGGGGCAAGCAGTTTATTCCGTGGAGCTGAAGAAAACGCCTCTGTTCGTGCTCAGAATATGCTATTACCTTTAAAA
>CAZERV010000106.1:0-1466 GCA_964514815.1 uncultured Spirochaetaceae bacterium
GCGAACGATAATGAAGTCGTCATCAGGATAATACAAGCAACTAAAACGATCTTTTTTACCATAAATAAACCCTCCATTGATAAAATGATTGTGCTATTATATATATGATAAATATTTAAAAATCGCAAGTCTTTTTTTATAATCATAAATCTTTTGACATTTAATAGTTTTAGTTTATAATAATATGAGAGTAAGAATAAAAGGGTATTAAAGCAGACTCCTATTAGTTGTTCTTGAAAATTCCCTTAGACTAATTCTTATCCGGAAGCAATCGGTGTCTGGCGGTATAGCGGTAGGCTTTGCGCCTTTCGTATTTGCAAAGGAGGCGGCCGGCCTTACCAGGGCCCACGACCGCCTGCCGGAGTTCATGAAGTATGAGCCGCTCCCGCCGCACAATACCGTGTATGACGTTCCCGACGAGGCGCTGGATGCCGTTTTCGGCAAGCTTTAACACAGGAGGGACCGGCCATTTTCTGATTAAATTAGGAAGATAGATGCCCAAAGTTATTATGGGGAAAGACGGCTCCTTCCGGCTGCCTGAAGAGTATCGCCGGCGCTTTCCGCTGTGCCGGGAATGGTGGCTCGATCAGCGGGAGGGCGCCGCCCTTTCAACGCCGGTAGCTGGCCGGTCAAGGCCGACGCCTGGGTAATGTGGGGCACCCTGGACCTGCCGCATATGCACTGGGGCGCCGAACAGCGCTGCCGTTTTGTAAAAGACCGGGCTGCGGTGGTAGGATGGAACGGCGAAGTCTCGCCGTGTTATGCGCTTTCCCACAACTACAGCTACTTCGCCATAGACGGTGTCCCCAAGCAGGTATCCCGCTACTGCCTGGGCAAAATCAACGAGCAGTCACTCCTGGAAATCTGGACTTCCGAAGAGTATTGCCGCTTTCGCAACGAGGTACGGGACTTTAACTTTCCCTCCTGCCCGGACTGCGACCTGAGGGAGAGCTGCGATCTCAGGGCTAAAAATGATGCCTGCTGGGGCTGGAATCCCTCCTGCGCAGATTGTCTCTGGGCCCAGGATATTATTCGCTGTCCATAAGACGGACGGCCTGTTATATGAGGTGAACGATGAAAGTGTATGTCAAGCTCTTTGCCTCCCTCGTTAGAAACGTTTCCGAGGCTGTCAGGAGGCAGCAGCCCCGGGAGATCAAGGCGGGCTTCCCTTTAGAGATAGAGCTGCCGGAAGAAAGCACTCTGGCCGACCTGGTAGCCTATCTTTCTCTGGACAGGAAACTGGTGATTGTCACATTTGTAAACGGCAGAGCTCAGGATCTCGACTACCACCTGTCTCCCGAAGACCAGGTGGGCATTTTCCCGCCTGTCGGAGGTGGTTAGATAGGACGAAGTAAATGGAAAGGATCATAGTCGATGTCTGGCTCTATGGGCCTCTGGCCCGATACGGGGGAGAGGCTGCCGGCAGGAGCTTTGCTAATTTGCGCCCGGAGCTGCCGGCCTGCAGC
>CAZERV010000106.1:1566-9084 GCA_964514815.1 uncultured Spirochaetaceae bacterium
GGACCGAGAGCTGAATGATACCATCCCTATTTATGCTTCATCTCTTTCAGCAGCTTCCCTACCTCAACAATGAGGTCTTTCATCTCAAACGGTTTAGCCAGGTAAGGGAGAGCCGTTTCTTCCAAAAAGTTCAAAGTTTTCGGGCTTACCGTATCGCCCGTGGTAAAGAGGATACGAGCGGCCAGTTCGGGCTTTTTTCCCCGCAGTTTCCGGTAGAGCTCGGGACCGCTCAAACCCGGCATCAGGATATCGCAAACGATCAGATCATAGCTGCGCTTTGCCAGACTGGCCAGAGCCTCTAGACCGTCCGCAGCGGCATCGACCTGGTAACCTTCTCGCTTAAGGATGCGGACCATGAGCTTCCGCAAGACCGCCTCATCTTCAACCACCAGGATGCGACCCGTTTCGGAAAAGATAGGTTTATTCTCCTCTGTTGTCATGACATGGGGAAAGGATTCCTTCGGGGAGACCACCGGAATTTCTACAAAAAATGTGGCGCCCCGGTCAGGCTTATTCTCCGCCCAAATTTGACCTCCATGCTCGCTTATGATGCCGTGGCAAACGGACAGACCCAACCCGGTCCCCTTACCTTCCGGTTTGGTGGTGAAGAAAGGATCGAAAATATGGGGCAGCGCTTTGGCCGGAATGCCAGGTCCCGAGTCCTTAATCGATACTCGAATCACCTCAGTCAGCTCAAAATTACCGGCATTCTCGGTAAAAACGACTCGTTCGCTGGTAACGACCAGGTTACCGCCGCCGTGCGCTTCGTCCATGGCCTGGCGGGCGTTATTTAACAGGTTCATGAAAACCTGCTGCAGTTGATGCGAATCGGCCATGGTATATGGCAGCTCAGACGCTAAGTGAGTGGTGCATTTAATATTCTGAATGCGAAGCTCATGGGTCATTATTTTCAATGTACTGGTCAATACCTCATTGATCTGAACCGGTATCCATTCCGGAGAATGCTGCCGGGCAAAATCGAGGAGATTCTTGACAATTTCACCGGCTCGATGAGCCTGGGCCACGAGTTTATCGAGATCCTGGCTGGTTTCTTCATTAACATCACCGTACTGGAGGAGCTGGGCGATTCCGATTATGGAAGTGAGCGGGTTGTTTAATTCGTGGGCCACGCCGGCTACCAATTCCCCGATAGCGGCCAATTTTCCACTCTGCACCAGTTTGGCCTGGGACTCCTTTAGAGCCTTTAACTGGTCCTTCAGGTTCTGATGAAGGCGGGCATTCTCGACCGCGATAGCCGCCTGATGGGCAAAGCTTATAGCCAGGTTGGCGTCCGCCTCGCCGTATGCCCCGGGCCGGCGGCTGTTAATAGCGAGATGACCGATCATATGCTCTCCGGCTAAAAGGGGTACACCCATCCAACCGCGCACATAATCCGTTCCGCTCCAACCTCCGAAACGGTCATCCTGACCGGCATTGGCCAGGATGACGGGGAGTCTGGTCTCTTCCATTTCCCTCTCCAGCGGAGTGCCGTGAAACCGCTTTCCTACCGTTGTCGGGTCAGGTAAATTCCGGCCCGCCACCACTTGCATGAAATCTCCTTCGATCAAAATCACCGAGGCGCTGTCGTAAGAGATTACTTTTCCCAATTCGGTCAGGATATGGTCCAGAACCTCCGAAAGGTTCAGGGTTCCGCCTAAGGTGGCCCCTGCTGCCTGTAAGGCCTCCATTCGCCGGCGCTGTTTCCGCTCGGCCTCGAACAAACGGGCGTTTTCTATCGCGATAGCCGCCTGAGCGGCATAGGACATGGCAATCCTGGCCTGGTCTTTGACATAAAAACCCGGCTCGTGTTTATCTAAAGCCAGCATGCCGATTACCCGGTCGTCGAAAAGTAGAGGCACCCCCAGCCAGCCGTGAATATTTGAGGGAGAATGAGGTTTTTTGTTATAATCCGGGTACTTAGGCCGCACATCATCAATAATAACCGGTTCTTTTGCTTCCAGCACCAGGGAGTTGGGGTTATCACCGTGGACGGGAAAGCTGATGCCGATCAGATCTGCCAGATTGGGGAAACCACGTCCCCCGATAATTTCAAATTGATCCCCTTTCAGCAGTTGGACCGTGGCGCTGTCATACGGGACTACGTTATGTAATTCGGCCAGGATGCGATCGAAGACCTCATCCAAAGATACAGTCGAGGTGAGGGCCAGGGCGGCCCTGCGCAGGGCCTCTGCTTCCCGGTGCCTTGATTGCTCGGCCTGGTAGAGCCGGGCATTTTCAATGGCGATAGCCGCCTGGTTAGCCAGCAGCCCCCATACCCGGAGCGCGGTCTCCGGAAAAGGTCCGGGCTCCAGTCGGGAGATGTTCATGACGCCCACCACCCGCTCTCCGATTTTGAGAGGGAGGCTTACGATTGAGCCTTTCCATTCCGACGGTCTGCCTGCAAACAGGGGGTGGTTGTTGATATTCGACACCTCAACCGGCTGACCTTCCCTGGCTACCTTGTAGGTCAAACCTTCAGGTCTGGGCTCGGAGAAAGGTTTCTCCCACTTGCCCCCGGGGCCTATTGCCGCGCCGAAGGAGAGGAGGTTTTCGGAATATAAGAAAATGTGGGCTGTATCCGCCGGGACCAGGTCGAGGGCGGCAGCCAGTATTGAATACAATACCTGGGGAAGCTCCAGGGAGGCGGTCAACGCCGGACTGGCGAGTTGGACAGCCTCGATTTCCCGGTAAGCCAGGCGTTCGCGTTGGATAAGGCTGCGGTTTTCTATAGCCAGGGCTAACTGCCGGGCTATAATCTGCACAGTTTCAGCGTCGTCTGGACCGAAATTTACCCGGCCGGTTAAATCAAACAGATACAGGACTCCTAGTGGCCTCCGGCCGATTCTGAGGGGCGAGGCAATCAAACTACTTACTCCGGCTTTCACGAGAGCTTGAAGCGCGGCAGGATGGGAGGGATAATCGTTCCGATAAATAGGCTGGTCGGCCATTACCGGTTTTTGGAGGTCTTCTGCCAGGAAAGCATTCTTTTTCGAAGATTTAACGGTTAAATTGTGAAAGTAAGGCGAAGGAATATATTTCCGGATTTCTTCCGGAAGGATCACGGCTCCGGCCTGGGCGCCGACCATCTCCTCGGCCAGGTCTAACACGCGGGGTAAAACTTCCATAAGATCCAGGGAGGATGTAATCTCGAGACCGATCTTTTCCAGTCTACTCAAGCGTAACTCCAGAAAGGCTCGGCGGCGGGATGCTGTGATGATTTTAGGCAGCCTGGCCAGACCCTGCTGGGACTTAACGGCAAAGTCTGCCGCTCCCCTTCCGATTAATTCGGCGCCTTCATGCTCCCTGTCTTCCGGAAGGAGGATGATAATAGGAGGGGGGAGATTTTGCCCGGACAGCCCAACCAGCAAGTCATGACCGGGTGGGGTGGAAAAATCCCAGTCGAGTAATAACAGGCAAGTGGCAAGCTTGCTTAGATCGCCATCCGCTGGTCCGAAAAGGCCGGATGAATCATGGATACGCTTCAATGAGAAGGTACCGGGCAGCTTCTCAAAGGACCGGCGCACCAGGGATTCAAGATCATCATCTGCGGTGATCAGTAGAATCTGTGTGTACATCAGTATTCCTACAAACGAGCTCTGGGAATGTAAGACCCCTGAAACTCATAAATCCGGACTTAGGAGCAAATAGTATTATATATGACCGGATTCTTCAACTTATTTCGGGGTATTTATCCGGAGGAATTATTGACATAATGTACCGTAGGTTTGGGCGCTGGACTTTAAAGGAATAGCATATAATGAACTGCCTCGGAGAGCAGATTGAAAGCGATAACTACGAGGTTATCGATGAACCTGTAGACATCTTAGGAAAAATATCTTGACATATGGGAATAAATCCATTAATTTAACAATAAGATACCCTACCGGGGTATGGTAGATATTCCGGCAACTGTTCATGAAAAGTTCTTTATGGAGACTTTGAGCGGAGCAAGTTGGCCAGGCCATGGATCAATTACTCAGGAGGTAAAGGAATATGCAAAAAATAAAGTTGAAAATCGAAGGAATGTCATGCGAGAGCTGCACCGGCCATGTCCGGCAGGCACTTCTGGACTTGAAGGGGGTGGATTCGGCGGAGGTCAGCCTGGAGGACAATTCCGCCCTGGTTACCTTTGACTTTGAGCTGGTGGATTCAGCGGCGCTTGCCAGGGCCGTTGATGATGCCGGCTACCGGGTTAAGGGAAACGGGGGCGCACGGGAGCCCAAAAGGCAGAATAACGCGGCCGGTATTATCGAAGTTTCCAGGGCTTCAGAAGAAAAGATATCTCTTGCCCTGACCGGCATGAGCTGTGCGTCCTGCGCTCAGACCGTGGAGAAGGCGTTAAAAAAGGCAAAGGGGGTCTCCTCAGTCTCAGTGAATTTCGCCGTCGAGAGAGCCTACGTGGACTATAATCCTGAAATAACAAATTACGAGGGTCTGATCAAGGCCGTTGAAGGCTCAGGGTACGGAGTTCAAAGGGAGTTAAAATCAGTTACCCTGAAGCTGGGCGGCATGACCTGTGCCTCCTGTGCCCAAACGATTGAGAAAGCCTTACGGCGAGTACCTGGAGTGAGTTTTGCATCTGTCAATATTGCAACAGAGCAAGGTACGGTAAAATATGATGACTCCGTTAGCGATATGAATCATCTTAAACTGGCCGTAGAAAACTCAGGCTACCAGGTCATAGGGGAGAAAGCAGAAGCCGGCGCAGAAGTTGATGAGGATGAAAAGAGGATGTCCGGGGCGAGAAGGAGAATGTTCACCGCCTGGAGCTTTTCCGCACCGATCATCATCTGGATGCTCTTCGAGATGATCACCGGAACAGCCTGGCCCAGCCGGGTCGTATTCGATCTGGGGATGATCCTCCTGGCTTTACCGGTAGTCTTCTGGATAGGATGGCCCACTTTAAGATCCGCCTTTAAAGCGGTCAGCCATGGAAGCGCTAATATGGATGTGCTGATAGCGATGGGTACTTCCATCTCCTTTCTGACCGGTCCGGCCGCCTTTTTCACCCCGGTAGCCAATTATGCAGGCGTGGCGGCCATGATCATGTCCTTTCATCTGACGGGCCGTTACATCGAGACAGCAGCCAGGGGGAGAGCTTCCCAGGCCATCAAGAGGCTCCTGGAACTGGGAGCCAAGACCGCTCATATTCTGGTAAACGGGGTAGAAAAGGAGGTGCCCATCGAAGAGGTGCACACCGAGGACATCATGGTGGTCCGCCCGGGGGAGAAGATTCCCACCGACGGGGTAATTGTTGAGGGTGAGAGTTATTTGGATGAGTCCATGGCCACCGGTGAATCCATGCCGGTTAATAAAACCCCGGGGGATGAGGTAATCGGGGCTACTGTTAACCAGGAGGGACTGTTGAAGATTAAAGCCACCAAGGTGGGCAAAGATACCTTCCTGTCCCAGGTTATCAAGATGGTGGAAGAATGCCAGGGTTCCAAGGTACCCATCCAGGAATTCGCCGATCGGATCACCTCGTATTTCGTTCCCACAGTTCTGGCGATTGCGGCCTTAACTTTTATTGTCTGGCTTATTTTCCCAAACCTTCTCCAACCAATCACCGCCTGGGCGTCCACCTTTCTGCCCTGGGTAAATCCCGAACTGGGAGTCGTTACTCTGGCAATTTTCGCCGCAGTTGCGGTTCTGGTGATCGCCTGTCCCTGCGCCCTAGGACTGGCCACGCCGACTGCCCTGATGGTCGGAAGCGGAATGGGGGCGGAAAATGGGATACTCATCCGTCAGGGTGAGGCGATTCAGACTCTTAAGGATGTCCATACGATCGTTTTCGACAAGACCGGCACCATTACAAAGGGCAAACCCGAAGTAACAGACCTGGTACCGGTTGCCGGCTTCGATGATGAGAGGCTGTTGGTCCTGGTGGCCAGTGTCGAGTCCGGATCTGAGCACCCCCTGGGACAGGCCTTCGTAAATCTGGCCAAAGAGAAAGGAATCGATCTGGAGAGCATCACCGACTTTCAGGCGATCCGGGGGAAGGGAGTCCGGACAAAGCTAAACGAGAAGGAAGCCCTTGTAGGGAGCAGGAAATTGATGCAGGAAGCGGGAATAGATCCCATGTCTCTTGAGTCTGAAATGGAACGGCTGGAGGGCGAGGCAAAGACGGCCATGCTGGTGGCCTATGGTGGGAAGCTTGCCGGTACTGTGGCGGTGGCGGACACCCTGAAGAAAGATTCGGTACAGGCCATACGCGAACTGGAGACCATGGGAATAGAGACGGCCATCATTTCCGGGGACAATCAGCGGACCGTGGCAGCCATTGCGAAACAGGTGGGAATCTCCCGGGTCTTGGCTGAGGTATTGCCCGACGGTAAGGTGGATGAGATCAAGCGTCTCCAGGAGAGCGTGGGGAATGTGGCCATGGTTGGGGACGGGATCAACGATGCTCCCGCTTTAACCCAGGCTAACGTGGGGATTGCCATCGGAACGGGCACGGACATAGCGATAGAGGCTTCCGATGTGACCCTGGTGAGCGGTGATCTATCGAGCGTAGTAACGGCGATAAAACTTTCCCGGGCTACCTTCAGGAAAATCCGTCAAAATCTATTCTGGGCTTACTTCTACAATACGGTGGCCATTCCCGTGGCGATTCTCGGCCTGCTTCACCCGGTGATCGCCGAGGCAGCCATGGCCATGAGCTCCATCAACGTGGTTACCAATGCCAACCTTTTGCGGCGGGCAAAAATCAAACCTGATTTTATAGAAAAATAAGAGGAAAGGGGAAAAAGATGGTAGAAGGATTGTTGTTAAAAAAAGAAGATTTAAATGTAGAAGGTATGGAAACCGAGCACTGCCGGTCTAGAGTAAAGGCGGCCCTCTCGCAGCTCCCGGGAATTGCAACCATTAACATGGAAAGAGGCCGGGCAAGCGTGGAATATTATCCCGAGCTAATCAGCGCCGATCTTATTAAGAGGGAGATCGAAAAGCTGGGCTACGACGCAATAAAGCGGAGGGAAAAAGCCCGCGGCGCCTTTAGGCGGTTTCTTGATAGGTTGGCCGAAAGCAACCAGAAGACCTTTGGGTCGGAACCGCCGGACTGCTGCAAGTTGAATAAGAAATAGGCTTGAAATGTGCTTCCAGGGCCGGGATGATCTTCCGGCCTCCTGGGGTGTCCTTATTTCTGTCCTAATAAATGGTCTGAGTGAATTGCCAGAAAAAGCAGATGAATTTGATTGAGTAATGTTTTAACCAATCGGGCGTCAACTTCCTCAGAGCTATTATCCCAATAACAGAGAGCGCAAATTATCTTTGTGTTTTCATAGTCACTTCTTATTACGGCTATCCCCTGGTCTGCGTAATGTTCTTCTACCCTGTTCTGAATTATTTCGATATTGGACAGTTTTACCCGATAGTGTTCATTTTCCCGGTTAAAAAATATTTCCATAACTGTTTTGGTATTTTCTGAATTGATGAATCTCAAAAAACCTTTATTTGTCTTAAGGACAGAGATGAGTAAATTCTGCAAAAGGACCATGAAAATATCTTTTTCCTTGATTC
>CAZERV010000107.1:0-8936 GCA_964514815.1 uncultured Spirochaetaceae bacterium
ATCAATTTCAGGATCTTAATCGGATTTTCAGGAGCCTGAGAGCCAATTCTTCGATCAGCTTCCGGTTTTCCAGCTTTTCTCGCCAGGGCAGCGGTATAGCCTCAACGCCGTGATAGGCTCCCGCGACGGCACAAGCCATTGCTCCCAGAGTATCCCGGTCACCGCCATTCAGCACGGCACAGAAAAGGCAATCCTCAAACGACCGATGCCGGCTAAGAAAGGCGTATATGGCAAAAGGCATCGATTCCTGCACGGACACGCCGCGACCTAACCTCCCGGAGGCTTCCGGGGGCGGGACGCCATCGGTCACCAGTCTTTTAAGAAGCCTCATCTTGGTGGAAATTTCTTTAGTGCGGGCAAAGCCTATGAGCCCCCGGCTGAAATCATCGACCGGAAATCGGTCCCCCGGATCAAGCTCGACGGCCTGGGCCACTGCCCTGGCCAGAACGGCAGCCCCATCCACGCCGATCGGATGCACATGAGTGATTGCCGCCGAAGCTTCAGCCTGTTTGTAGAGGTCCTGCGCATCGTAATAGAACAGGCCTACCGGCGCAATCCGCATGGCCGCTCCATTACCGAAGGAACCCTGGCCGCCGAAAAGCCTCCCTGCAGCCTCGGAATAGGATAAGCCGTATTTCTCCACCAGAGCAAAAATTGTAGGCGGCCCTGGGGCATAGCCTCTCCAGGGCTCACGGTTAAAGTTCGCCCTGAAGATATTACCGGCATGACGTTCATCGAGCCGGCCTGTCCCGGTTATGGACTGGGCCAATCCAACCGACATCGCGGTATCATCCGTATAAACGAGACGGTCCAGCCGACCTATTTCGGCGCGCAGTTCGGGCTCGCTGCGGTATGAGAAGGCAAGCTCACCTATGGCATCGCCTAGAGAGCTTCCCACCATACCGCCTGTGAACTTGGACTCAAGGCTTTTCGGCATTAATCCTCCTCCGGCTGTGGAAGTTTACTTTTGGCCGGGCTAATAAAACCGGCCGATAAATAGTATATACCTATATTGAAAAACTCTTCAATAAATAGGATAATGGCCGGAATTATGAAAAGAAATAAATCAGAAGAGCGGCAGACATCTCAGAAAATGTTAGTGCAATCATTGTCACGCGGCAGGAAATCAAAAAATCTGAAGCAGCTCAAGCAAAAGTCCATTGCTGTCAGCTCCGGGAAGGGAGGAGTGGGAAAAACCATTATCGCAGCAAATCTTTCGATATATTGCGCTAAAAAAGGACTTCGCGTAGGTTTGATAGATTTAGATCCTTTATCCGATATCACGACGGTCCTTGACCTGTATGAATCCGAATCTGCAATCATTGAGGAAGGCTTTCAGAAGGGTCGAAACAATTTTTCGGACCACATTCTTAATCTTTTCCCTAATCTCGATTTAGTCTTTCCGGCTCCGAAGCTGGCCAGGAATGAGAGCGCCGAATTGTTAAACAAAATATACCGGCAGTTTGCAGGTGATTTGAACGATAAATACGATATTTTAATCTTCGATATGCCGGCAGGCAATAATTACGAAGATAACCTGGCTTTTTTGCCATTTATGAATACTCTAATCCTGGTTACAAATGCCGAGCCTACGGCTCATGTCTCTGCCGGAAGCTATATTAAACACGTTTTAGACCTCTATGCGGATATGAATATCAATGTCTGGCATAACAGGTACCCCGGTAAGTTGGGATTCGGGTTCAATCCGAAAGATATTGCCGGAAATTACAATAAAAATGTTCCGGAAGATGACCGGCTGAAGGAGGAGAATTTTTCTCAGATTAGGGATTCTGCCTTTATACCGGAAGATCCTTCTCTCAACCTGCTGCGAGGAGAGCCGGAAATCATCGTTGAAGCTCAGCGGAGCATCCTGGATATCCTGGAACTGATTCAAGATGAGAAGATAGCGGAAAAAGCGGAAAAACTGAATGTTTCCGCCAATGTATTAGACCTGATAAAATTCTTTATCAGCCGCAACAGAAATATCGACGATATCGATGATTACTTGAACAGTCTGGGAGAATATCTCAACAAGCTGTTGATTAACCTGGAAACAAAAATTGCTGACGCCGGAGTCGAGATGTTTACGCCGGAGGAGAGGCTCAGGCTTACTTCCTTCCTTAAAGGAGTTAAAGAAGACTCCTTGCGAGAAACAGCCCTCAAGCTCATCTCGCTGGTTGAAGAAAGTATAGAGAAGTCGGAAAAGTCGCGGAGTATTTTTTCTGCCGATAGTAATGCAGGCCATGACAGAGCAATAGACCGTGAGACCGGCAGCCTGTTGATAGAACTGAGCAGGATTTCAGACTCGAACAGTTCAATCAAGAATTTCGGGGGACTGCTTTTGTTTTATTTCTCCATATACAAGCTGTTTCAATCAAAAACCATTATCAAAATAATCAGCAATTTTATACCTAAAAAAAGAGATACGCGAGGCAATCTTGTCCGGGACAGGCATCGGCAGATAAAAAACCTGGTGGAACGAGACAAAGAATATCAACGGAAATATTTCACGCTCGTCAAGATACTATATCGAATAATCAACAGGCAAATATCAACAATAGTTAGGACTTTCGGGCTCTCAAATCTACTTTTCAGGGATGAAAATAACCAGGTCATTAAAAGCGCCTACCTTAAATTATTGACTAATTTCATCCACGATACCATCTACAGCGGTTTGAGCATAATCGTGGACTTTGAATACCGAGCCGCCGCAGTGGCTTTTCAGGATGGCGCCGAAAAGATTCTGGAATCCATGCCAACCGGTAATCTCTAAAAATTTGTTATTCATGACCAAGATAATAATATAATATACAAACCACTATACCGGAGGGGCAGATGAGTTTCTCATGGACTCTTTTTATCGATCTTGGTCTCATTTCAGCAGCCATTCTTTGCGCTACCTTTATCAGGGCCAGGGTTCCTTTTTTTCAGAAGTACCTGATCCCCAATGCGCTTACGGCTGGGTTTCTGCTGCTTCCTTTTTATAACCTTGTCGCTCCTCGTCTGGGTCTCTCTTCAGACAGGCTGGGAACATTAGTCTATCATCTGGCGTACTTTCTCAATATTCCCTGCAGGCTCTGTTGGGACTCTTTCTGACCTTCCTGTTCATGACAACTTTCATGCCCGGCCTCTTTCCCGCCTTCGGCTTCCTGCTTCCCCTGGGTTTTGCCCAAGGCCCGGGCCAGGCCTATGCCATCGGCCGGGGCTGGGAAGCCTTCGGATTTAGAGGCGCGGGAAGCGTGGGGCTTACCTTTGGCGCAGTCGGTTTCCTCTGGGCTTGCTTTGGGGGAGTCTTTCTGATCAACTTCGGTATCCGGAAAGGATGGATGGATCGGGAACACCTTGACGCCCTTGATAAAAGAGGAGTAAAAACAGGCATTCTTCCAAAGAATAAGAAGCTGCCGGTGGGATCCCATCTTACTACGGAAACGGAAGCCATCGATTCCATGAGCTTTAACCTGGCCATGGTCCTGGTAATATACCTTTTGACCTACCTGCTTCTCCGGCTTTTAACATTTCTGCTGGCCTTCGCGGGGAAGCCTGACAATGATCTGGCCGTGAATCTCTGGGGAATAAGCTTTATCTTTGCGGCCCTGGTCGCTCTGCTGGCCAAGAAGGTGTTACAGGTTCTTAGAATTGAACATATCGTGGATAACGGGACCCTGACTCGTATATCCGGCAGCTCGGTGGATATGATGGTTACGGGGGCAATAGCCGCCATTTCAATCGTTATTGTGGCCAGGTACTGGGTGCCGATCTTGATCATGAGCATGCTGGCAGGATTATTAACCATCGTCACCGTTCCCTGGCTCTGTTCCCGCCTGTTTAAAGATCACCGCTTTCATAGAACCCTCATCATATTCGGCGTCTCAACGGGGACCCTGCCGACCGGTCTAGCCCTGCTCCGGGTCATCGATCCGAATTTTGAAACACCCGTGGCTTCCGATTACATGTATTCCTGCGGCCTGACTTTCTTGCTGGCCATACCGTTCATTTTGAGCATCAACCTTCCGACCTATAGCCATACCACCGGCAATCCTCTCTATTTCTGGTCGGCCATAGCCGTCAGTTTCGGATACCTGCTCTTCGTTATTATTTCATTCCGGATCATTGCCAGGAAAAGGGCCGGCCGGAGCCCTTCCAATGTCTGGCTCAGGGAAGATTAAGAAGATAGCTTGATTATTAATAGTTGACAATTATTTAAGAACATTATTTTATTAAAGGAATGGACAAGAGAAAATTTAGCCGGGCCGGCTTTCATACTGCGGGAAGATTGCTTTTTCAAGGGCGGAAAATCCCTTTCGAATTAATCAATATCGCCTTAAAGGGCGCCCTGGTCAAACCGGCTGAAATAGAGCAAATTCCCACTGGCAGCGAAGCGATTCTGGAGATTAAGCTTCAGGGATCGGATATAACCCTGACTATTGAATCGAAGCTGGTTCACAGAGAAGGCGATCGCCTGGGTTTTCGTTTTAAAGAAATAGACATCGACAGCATGATCCACCTGCGCCGGCTTTTGGAATTCAATACCGCGGATGTGGCGAGGATCGAAAGCGAACTTGCCTTCCTGAAAGACGTTTAACCGCTCTTTAAGAAAGCACCTTGAGGAGAATTTCTTCGGAAGTTCTCTTTGGAACATGATGCGTTCCGTCCGGGGTCCTGTAATACTTGATCGATCCTTCTGCCCCAATATCTTCCAGCACCACTCGCTCAATAGGTTTACCCAGGGCAATAACTAAAGAAATCGAGAGATGATCCGGCAGCGAGAGTATTTCTCTCAATTCCTTCCCCCTGATAGAGCCGAGCATACAGCCCCCGAGCCCTCTGGAAACGGCGCCCAGAAGGATTGTCTGGGCGGCAATGCCGACATCTATTTCCGCCTTCTCCTTAATTCCGGTATCGGTCAGGATCACGATATAGGCGGTCGGCCGCTCGCCTTCGCCAGGACCGGGCCAGTCTTTAAGGTACCCGGCCCAGCCCAGGGTAGAAAATATCTTATTGTTCCATTCGGGGGAGCAAGAGGCGGTATATTTGAGGGGCTGCATATTCCCATTCGAAGGGGTAAGCCTGGCGCAATCGACCAATTCGCTGAGAGTTTCCGGGGTAATCCGGTGACTCTCATCAAAACGCCGGTATGTCCTGGTTTTGATAATATGTTCTTTAAATTCCATCGCTGCCTCCAAAAAAAAAGTTTAATCCGTTCGGGCCGGCTATTCTTTTTTAATCGTCTTTCTTCTTCTGCGGGTCAACGATAGTCCGCCGAACCCGCTGATGATAGCGATATAGAAACCGAAATCGTACCACCAGCCGATATTTGCCGGGTCATACACCCTGATTCCCGCTTTAAATAAGCCGACAATGAGAGAAATGGGCGCTATCCAGCCGTGCCAAACGCCCCAGAAAAATCCAGCCGGTTCCGCATCCGTATGCCTGCCGTCACCGGGCAGGCAGCCGGTTAAGAGTGCGGCAACCAGCGCCAATAAGATCCAAATCTTCATCCTCTTTATCCTCTTTATCATACCGATTTATCGAAGTTTATCCGAAAACCATCTTTAAGGCAACTTCTCATTCATGGTTTCTGAGTGTCCTGGAGCACTTGCTATCTTTGCTTTTTTCAGATATATTGAAAGTGTTAATCACTTTATTTAAATGTTGCCTGTTTAAGGGGGCTCATCATGAAAAGCACTGATATGGCACGGCGGGATAGAGAATTAAGACGCACCCGCAAGAAAGAAGCTATATTAGCCAGGCACGGCAGTAAGAAAAAGGAACTTTCTATCGGTGATTACATAAACAAGCTTTTTTCCAAGTTCTATTACGATGAAACCAGGATCTACAACGCCAAAGAGAGTCTTGAGATCCTGGAGTTAATCGAAGATATGAAAAAGAGTCTTCCTGAGAACCAATGGGACATCGTGCTGAGAAAAGCCATCAAAAAGACCCAGGTTAAAGAAAAAGAGCGGGCTTTCAATGAATTAAAATCACTGATTTAAGTAAAGTAATATTCAGGTAAAGAAACAAAGGTATCGACACTTTCAGAAAGTCAACTTGCATAAATGACCGGGTTCCTCAGCACCACGATTCTATCTATCTCCGTTTCCACTCTGTTTGCTTGCTCGCTGCTTGCTACTAATTCAACAGATGTATAACCTTGCCTTATGAAAGAAGAAAAAGACCGCTTAGCCGCCGGCACTACCGAAATACCGGCGATAATTCAAGCGAATAAGATCAAGGGTGAGATACAGATCAACTATTTCCGCCTGCTTATCGTCACCCTGACCTTCATCTCGAGTCTTTACTATATATTGATCGAGCGTCCCGGAAAATTTTCCGGTTCCGAAACGGCAGACTATGTATCAATAGAAGAATCATGGGCTTTATATCCTCAACAGTCGATATTCTCATGATTTCGCTGGCTGTCTACTCGATTCGCTTCGGAGTAGGTAATATTTCACCGGCGAGCATTGCCATCAGCGGCGTATTTTCCATGTACCTGCCTTTTATTCTCCTGTCGATAAGGAGGCATGACCCGGTAAATTCCCTCTACACCGGCGTCCTGTCCGGATTAATCTACCTCGCCATGGTAATTGTCATGGATTACGAAAGAGTTCTCAATGTTATGTTCATATCGCCTTCCGGTAGATATATAGAGACACATTTTACCAATGAAGGCTTTAAGGCTTTTATGCTGCTCGTATCAGGAATCATCGGTTATAGGATTTCAAAGAATTTCAATCGATTGTTTTTAAAAACCATAAAGACTGAAAAAGCCCTTCAATCTCTCAATGAAGAGCTGGAGATGCGGGTCGAGGAGCGCACTCGAGAGCTAAAGACGGCCAATATATCGCTCACCCAGGAGATTGGCGAGCGCAAGCACGCCGAAAAGGAGTTGAAAACCTCCTTAAAAGAAAAGGAGCTGCTCCTGAAAGAGATACACCAGCGGGTCAAGAACAACCTTCAGAACGTCTCCAGCTTTCTCGATATGAGTAACATGCAAACCGAAAATCAGGAGGCTAATACCCTTTTGACGGATGCCTGCGCCAGGATTCAGACCATGTCCCTCATTCACAATGAGCTCTACAGAAACGACCGATTCGACAAAATAGACCTGGTAGACCATACCAGGAACCTGGTGGATTACCTCCTTCAGGTCCATCCAGCCAATAAATCCGTGTCCTGCTCGGTGCATAAAGTTACCGATGTCTATTTGACTCTCACCCAGGCCATTCCGTGCTCCCTTGCCTTAAATGAAGCGGTCTCGAACGTCTTTAAGCATGCTTTCCTGGAAGAGCAGCCCGGAGCGATTGATATCACCATTGGAAAGTCAAATGACCTGGTATCGATTATCGTCAGGGACAACGGGATCGGTATTCCGGCGGAAATCGAGATTGACAGAGTCGAAAGCATGGGTCTCAAGCTGATAAAAAACCTGGTCCTAAAACAACTGGGCGGGGAAATGCGCGTATGGATATAATGATCCAGGGAGAAATAGACGGAATTGAGACTTCCGAAATTATCAAGACCGAGCTGGATATTCCCGTTATCTTTTTAACGGCTTATGCGGACAACATGCTGGTGGAGAGGGCGAAGAGCGTGGAGCCCTTCGGATATCTCTTAAAGCCGTTTACGGAACAGGAAATAAGAGCGGCCATCGAGATCGCTCTTTATAAAAAGGAGCTGGAGCGAGGACTGCGGCGCTCGGAAGAAAAATACCGGGCAATTTTTGAATCCATTCAGGATATATACTACCGCACCGATATGGAAGGCCGAATTACTAGCGTCAGCCCATCCGTTTTTCCTACTTTGGGCTACCGGCCCGAAGAACTGGAAGGACATCCGGTTAAGGACCTTTACAAAGATCCGGCCGCGCATGATATTTTTTTAAAGAAATTGGGAGAATCCGGCAGCCTCTCCGATTATGAGATAGAGCTGGTCCATAAACAGGGGACAACCATCAGTGCCTCTGTGTCTTCTCACCTGGTGTACGGAGATGGGAGCCGGCCCGCGGCGGTAGATGGTACGGTGCGCGATATCACCAGGCGTAAAAACGCGGAAAGAGAGCGTGAAAGACTCTTTAAAGAACTCCAGGAGGCGCTCTCGAAGGTAAAAACATTATCGGGACTGCTTCCCATCTGTGCCAGGTGCAAGAAAATCAGGGATGATCAGGGTTACTGGCACCAGGTGGAAAAATATATTCATGAACATTCGGAGGCCGATTTCACCCACAGCATCTGTCCTGAGTGCGCTGAAATATTATATCCCCGGGCTTTTCGCAAGAAAAAATCAAAGGCGTAGGGCCATGAATTAGGAGAATTGATCATGGACTCTCGAGTTGAAAAACTGTTCCTGGAGCAGAGCGGCCAGAAACTCATCTACCGGCCCGAGGAGAAAATCGGAGTACTGGTAGTGAACAGCTTCCCGGCCCTCGGCACCCTGACCGCCCTGCGCTTTCTGGAATGGGTGCAGGAAAATCCGGAGGGCGTTGTTTCCCTGCCGACCGGGAAAACCCCTGAGTACTTCATCAAAGAGGTAGACCGGTTTCTGAATTCCTGGGGAAAAAAAGAGGTCCGCCGGGAGCTTAAAGAGGGAGGAGTAGACCCGGACAAAAGGTGCAATCTCAGGGGACTTCATTTTGTGCAAATCGACGAGTTTTACCCGATCAATCCGCTGCATCACAACAGCTTCTATTATTATGTCAATAAGTTCTACCTGCGCGGCTTTGGCCTGGACCCGCAAAAAGCTCTTTTGATCAACTGCGGAGAGATCGGACTGCCAGAAGGGGAGACCCAGGAGGATGTCTGGCCCGAAGGAGAAGTTGATCTGGGCCTCCGCTACCGCACCGGCAGCACGCAGCTCGAAAAAATGCAGAAACGGGTGATCGAGAACATCGATCAGTGGTGCAGCGAGTATGAAAGGCGCATTCGCGAATTGGGGGG
>CAZERV010000108.1:0-8926 GCA_964514815.1 uncultured Spirochaetaceae bacterium
CGGGGACGAAGACGCCCCCTCCGGGGATGAAGACACCTGCGGGCATCTACGACCTGCGTCCCCAAGGGGGGTGCAACAAGCATCATAATATTTTTAACAAAAACAGTGGAATTTTTTTTCCCGGCGTAATAGAATATTTTATATCGATCGGGGGGGAGCAAGCCACGCTCTATACAGATGTAATTCTTAAAATCATTGAAGAGTTTACTGACGGTTTTTTAATTCTCGATCAGGACAGGGAAATCATCTTTTTCAATGAAGTGCTCCTGAGAATCACAGGCTGGCGAAGCAAGGATATTCTCGGCCAGAGGGAAAAATTTCTCCAATATCTCGATCTGAATGGACATGAGAGAAGTGAGCGGATAATTGAGCTGCCCGATCTGAAAGGCCGCCCTAAATCCTTTAAAATAGCTTCTTTTGCCGTCAAAGGCGAAAATGGAGATTATGATCTTCTCAGGATAAAGCCGGCCGGGCCGGAAAAAGAGGACAAACTTATCCAAGAAAATTATGATCACCTCTTTACCAACATCGGAGACGCCCTGCTGACTGTCGACTTGAAGGGGAGAATTCTGGCCGCAAACCCGGCCTTTTACAAGCTCATAGAGTACGATTCGGAAAGTGGGCCGGCCGATCTCTCCACCATCTATGTCTACAAAGAAGAGCTGGAAGACAAGCTGATCAGGCTTTTGGAATACGATACGATCTTCAACCTGGAGACTCATCTTTACACTAAAAACAAGATCATCAAAAGAGTCCTCGATTGCTCCTGGGTCATGAGAGACGAAGGGGGTGTAGTTACCGGTTACACTACCCAGTGGAAAGACATCAGCTATATCAAAAGCCTGGAATCACGCCTCCAGATCTCGGAAAGAAGCTATTCGATCCTCTTCGACACGATTCTTTCTTCAATCATTATTGTTGATCCCTTTGGAATAATCCTGAACTGGAATTATACCGCCGAACAGCTCTACGGCTATACCTGGGAAGAGGCATCGGGAAAGCATTATGATGAGGTTTTTCGCAAAGATAAAAAGAGGCCCAGCATAGAAAAAATATTCGCCCTGGTTGAAAAGAATAAAGGCCGCTACATTGAGGCGGAGGTCCCGCGGCCCTGTAAGGACAAGTCGATCAAATACACCTATGCCTCATATACTGTGTTGAAGAATTCCCTGGATGCGGTCATCGCTTACTCGATCATGGAAAAAGACCTGACCGAGAGGGTAAGACTCGAGCAAAAACTGAAGGCCTCCTTCAAACAGATAAAGGAAACCCAGTCGGCGACTATCCTGGGCTTTGCCACGCTAACCGAGTACCGGGACAAGAACACGGGAAAACATCTAAAAAGGATCCGGGAGTATACCCGGGTGCTGGCCGCGACCCTCAAGATGAAGCCCAAATACATGGGCTATATCACGGACGCTTATATTGAAGATCTCTGCCTCTCATCCGTCCTTCACGATGTCGGCAAGGTGGCTATCGAGGACTCCATTCTGCTCAAGCCCGGGAAGCTCAGCCCCGATGAATACAACAGGATCAAAGATCACGCCTCCATGGGGGGAGACGCTCTCCGAGACGTGGACAAAGAGCTGGCCCAGGAATCCTTTTTGACTATAGGGAAAGAAATCGCCTACTATCACCACGAAAGATGGGACGGAAAAGGGTATCCGGAAGGTAAAAAAGGAGAAGAAATCCCCTTATCCGCGCGCATCGTCTCTCTTGCCGATGTATATGATGCCCTGACCAGCGACAGGCCGTATAAGAAGGCCATCAGTCATGAAGAAGCATTTAAAATCATTTCAATAGAGAGGGGCACTCAGTTTGACCCTGATATGGTGGACGCGTTTATCCAAAACCAGGAAGTTTTCAGAAGAATTAAAATGTTCAATGAATTTGAGGAAAATCCGGAAACGATTGACGATCTTTTAGGAGGCGAGGTGGAATCTCTGCCGGAAACTCGCTCCGGATAGACCGCCTTTCTGCCTGCGCTGAAACAACCGAAAATTTATAATAAGGGATGTTCGCTTTGAAGCAAAAATTGGGAGTAAAGAGATTAAAAAAGGGAAATCACTCAACATAGGCTTCATATCCACCCGCTTTAAGGGCCTGGACGGGGTATCTCTTGAAGCCGATAAATGGGCAGAGGTCCTGATGAGCTTTCACCATAGCTGCTTTTGGTTTGCCGGAGAGCTGGAAAAGGACCCCGGGACCAGCATGTGCGTTCAGGAAGCCTTCTTTCACCATCCCCAGAACGAGAAGCTGAACCGGCGACTCTTCGGGGTCCAGAAGCGGGACCGCTCGCTAACTGATCTCATCTACCGGCAGAAAGAATTCTTGAAGGAAAAACTTTACGAGTTTCTGGAAAAGTTCCGGATCGATATGATAATCGCGGAAAACGCGCTCGCCATTCCCATGCATATTCCCCTGGGAATCGCGATTACCGAAATTATCGCCGAAACAAGCATCCCGACGATCGCGCATCACCACGATTTTTTCTGGGAGCGTCCCCGCTTCCTGATCAACGCGATCCAGGACATCCTCTACATGGCCTTCCCGCCCAATCTCCCTTCCATCAAGCATGTGGTTATCAATTCGGTGGCTCAGACAGACCTGGCCGCTAAAAGGGGAATTTCTTCCCAACTCATCTATAACGTGATCGATTTTGAAAAAAAGGCCTCAATGCCCTCCTGACCAGCTTCTTCGGCACGATTCCTTCCTTGACTCTCTCCAATAACGGAGCTCAGCACTGATTTCCGATTGCGTCATGCCTGAAGGGCGGAGTAACTTATGAAAAGGGAAATCCTTTTTCTGCCGCTAAAAACAGATGCGCCTGTGACCAGGTAACTTCGCGGCCCGCCAACCGGTCCGCACAGAGCCTTTCCAATTGACTCACTTCATCCCAACCGAGCCTTCCGGCCAGCAGCAGGGCATAGCTCGGACGCTCTCTCTTTTTTTCCCTCGAAAACCAGCGCTCAATGTCTTCGGGCCGGATCAGGCGTTTGACCGCATATTTACGCACTTGCGAAGAAATCACCTTTAAGCCGGCCGCCCGGCAGGCTTTCAGAATATCCTCATCATCCGGATTACCATATATTCTATTTTCCGCTTCTTTAATACGCTTCACCACCCCGGCCTCGATAGAATCAATGTTGACCAGCTCGGTAAGCCGGGTGCCCAGGGCTGGAATTATTTCCGCCAGGGAAATCTTTCCCCCGGGCTTCAGGAGCTCTTTGATAACGGCGAAACAACCGGCCCTATCTTCTTTCTTGAGCAGCCCGTTACGCCCCAGCGCGGCATCGAATACCAGGCCGCTGTCGGCGATGGAAGCGCTCAGGTCCTCAAGCCTGCCTTCTAAAACGGTTGGGCGCTCCGGTTCCGGCAGCTCCTCCGCCTGCCTGCGTAAACTCTCTGCTTCCTGCCTGCTCCCGGCCAGCGTCCAGACGCCGCCTTCCGGCACCTGGCGGAGGGCCTCCCAGCAGAGAAGACCGCCGCCGGCATTAATGTCCATAACCAGGTGATGCCTTTCCAGCTTGAGCGGCTTTATAATCAATTCTCTTATCTCGGCCAGGTGCTCGCCGGTCCTGCTCACCGTCCGCTCGAGCCAGAGGTCCCTGGCCCTGTTCGCCCTGGTAAAGCTCAAGACCTCAAAGGTCTTCTCAGTTTCAAGCATGGCTTCCAGTTGAGCCTCCCGGCGCCGTTTGACCTGCTCCCCGATAGATGCCTCATAGCCCTGGTTACCTGGCTGGTAAAACACTTTCCCCTGCAGGCGGTCAGGCAAGTACTGCTGGGCGACCCAGTGCTCGCGATAGGAGTGAGGATAAAGATACCCCTCCCCGTGCCCGAACCCCTCCCTGTCCCGGCCGCCATCCTTTAAATGGACAGGAACTTCCCCGTCCTGCTCCTTCTCCACCACATTAAGGGCGTCAAAAAAAGCGAAGGAAGAGTTGGACTTGGGAGCGGTGGCCAGATAAAGGACGGCCTGAGCCAGGTGAAAACGACCCTCCGGCAGTCCGACCCGGTCGAAGGCGGAAGCGGCCGCCTCTACCACCGGCAGGGCATGCGGATCGGCCAGACCCACGTCCTCGGAAGCGAAGATCAGCATTCTACGAAAGATGAAGCGCGGATTTTCCCCGGCGTAAACCATTTTCGCCAGCCAATAAAGGGCCGCATCCGGATCGGAGCCGCGCAGGGACTTGATAAAGGCGCTTATGGTATCGAAGTGGTAATCCCCCTCCTTGTCATAAAGGACCACCCGCTGCTGGATGCTCTCTTCTGCAATTTCCAGGGTGATGTGGATGGGCTCATGTCCGGCCGGGGGGAAGTGAGCCGGTGTTGTTTCGACAGCCAGCTCCAGGGCATTGAGCAGGGTGCGGGCATCCCCGTTCGAAACATCAGCCAGGTGGGCCAGGGCATCCTCATCGATCCGGACATCGAAGCGGCCGTAGCCGCGCTCCTCATCGGCCAGGGTGCGGCGGGCTATGGTATGAAGATCATCCAAAGTTAAAGGCGTGAGCTGAAAAATCCTCGAGCGGCTGACCAGAGCCCGATTCACTTCGAAGTAGGGGTTTTCGGTAGTGGCGCCGATCAGGATGATGGTGCCGTTTTCCACCCAGGGGAGAAGGCCGTCCTGCTGGGCCTTGTTCCAGCGGTGGACTTCATCTACAAAAAGAATCGTCCGCTGGCCGTAAAGCTTGTATCTTTCGCTCGCCTCGCCGGTGGCCTGACGGATTTCTTTTACTCCGGCCAGCACGGCGTTGATGGTGATAAAATGGCTGCGAGTGGTATTGGCTATGACCCGGGCCAGGGTGGTCTTGCCGGTACCCGGAGGCCCGTAGAAAAGGAGCGAGGAAAGCTGGTCCGCCTGAATCGCCCGTCTCAAGAGCCGGCCGGGTCCCAGGATGCGGTCCTGGCCCACAAACTCGGCCAGGGTGCGCGGCCGCATCCGGGCTGCCAGGGGCTGCTCTTTTTCCATCCGTGCTTCGGATCCGCCCTCAAAAAGGTCTTTGCTCATGGACCCGGCACAAAGCTCGCCATGATAAATACCCCCAAAAAGCCCAGACCAGGGCCAATATTCCCACGCCGGATCTCCTTCCTTACCACAAGGTTCTGACTTTATCATAATTTTGGATTCTTTCGTCCCTGGTCATAATGGCGGCGTCTTCCTCACGCGCTGTAGCAACAATGATTTGATCGGCAGGATCATCATGAAAAGGCTGAGGTAGAACAGTTGATCTATATACTATTAATGGAGAAAGCTGTACGAGCCTGAGATTGGGCATTTTTAATGCTTCGAGAATCCATTTTCCCGGATCACAAGAAATTCCTATTCTACCTTTTTCCAATAACTTACTGAATTCCCAGGGCGATATTGCTGATAAAAGTAATTCCGTTTTTTCATCCGGAACGGTAATAACCTTTCTTACCTTATCTGAAAGATTTTGGGGAATCATATTCCACTTTTCTAGTCAATTCAAGGTCAAATTATCACTGTTTTGCTTATCATGATTTTAATATCCTTAGTATAATACGAGATAATAGGACGAGTAAGATGAGTTTTCAACACCCGGTTGTCGAGCTTATAAAGCTCAGGTCTTCGGTCCGAAGGTATAAAGATGAAGCCATACCGGGGCCCGTCTATCGGCAGTTGAATGATTACTGCCGCTCGCAAAGACGCGGTCCTTTCGGAACGGAATGCCGCTTTCAAACTCTTGAAGTAGAGCCTGACCTGCTGGGCAGGAAGATAGGCACTTACGGCCTTATTCGCGGCGCCCGCACCTTCATCGCCGGGGCGTGCAAATATGGATATTCGAGCATGGCCCTGATAGATTTCGGTTATTTATTCGAAAAGATCATTCTAGCCGCCACCGATCTGGGGCTCAGCACCTGTTGGGTCGGTGGGATCTTTAACCGCAGTACATTCTCCGGGCAAATGAAGATCAAGAAAGATGAGGTCATGCCTGCCGTCAGTCCGGTGGGCTACGGTCCGGAAAAAACCGGTGTCCTGGACCGGATAATCTACTGGTCCATAAAGGCGAAAAAGAGAAAGCCCTGGCCGGAGCTTTTCTACTCAGGCACCCCGCCCAATCCTCTGAGCGAAAAAGAGGCGGGGCGATATCGGACCTGCCTGGAAATGGTAAGGCTGTCCCCCTCTTCTTCCAACCACCAACCCTGGCGAGTTTTGAAAGAGAAGGGACGGGAAAGATTTCATTTTTATCTGCAGCGCGGCCCCGGATACTTGAAATACCGGGAATCATCAGGGATCGATCTGCAGTTGATTGACATGGGGATCGCCCTGTGTCACCTTGACCTGACCGCGAAGGTCCTCCAAATAGCGGGCGGATGGAAAATTAGCAAACCCGCGCTGAAAGAGGATACCGGCAGACTCGAATATATTGTAAGCTGGATCGGGAACGTTTAAGATGACCGGAAAGCTCTACTACCAGGATGCCGGACTCTTTGACTTCGAAGCCATGCTCGTTAAGCAGGTCCGGGAAAGCGGTGAGCTCTCTGACCGGGACTTACGGCGTCGGGGAGCTCCGGAATCACGCCCGGCCGCGGGCGGCCGCTGGATCGCTATCCTGGACCGGAGCGCTTTCTACCCGGAGGGCGGGGGTCAGCCGGCGGACCGGGGCTGGTTGAACGAGGTTCCGGTCCTGGATGTTCAGGAAAAAGACGGCGAGATACTCCACTTTCTTCCCGAGCCGCTGAGCGAGGAAAAGGGGAGAAAGATAGAAGGAAAAATCGATTCTTCCAGGCGTTTTGATTTCATGCAGCAGCATACGGGCCAGCACCTGGTCTCGGCGAGCCTGTTCAAGACGGGCGGGTTTCAGACCTTATCGGTCCATATGGGAGAAACTTATACCGCCGTAGAGATCGACACCCCGGCCATTACCGAGGCGGAAATTACCGCAGTCGAAGACCTGGCCAACCGGATAGTCAACCAGAATCTCTCGGTGCGCATTCACCTGGTCCATACCTCCGAGCTGCCCCGCTTTCAACTGAGAAAAGCCCCTCCAGACCGGGAAAAACTCCGGATCGTCGAGATAGAGCATTTCGATGCCTGTGCCTGCGGCGGGACCCACCTCGCTTCAACAGGCCAGGTGGGGCTTATCAAGGCGGTCGACCGGGAGAAGAGAAGAGGCCGCATCCGCCTGCACTGGAAAATCGGAGCGCGGGCCTACCTGGATTACCGGGAAAATATCGGCCTCATCTCAGCGCTTTCCCGGGAGTTGACCTGCGGCAGAGGAGAAATACTTACTGCGGTGCAATCATTGCAGGAGAGGCTCAAAGACCTGGGCAGGCAGGCCGCAAGAACGGAAGAGAGGCTGGCCGGGATACTGGCCGAATCGCTTTTTGAGCAGGCAGCGCCGGTTTACGGGGTGCGGATCATCCTCTCCTCCTTTAAAGAAGAAGCGGAGAGCCTTATTCAAGGCATCTTCAACCGCCTTCTTAAAGAACCGGCCGGGGCTCCCGGCCGCGGCAAGATTATAGCCGGCCTGGTTAATTTCTCCGGGGCCCAGGTTCAGTGGAAGGCCGGCGTTTCCGGGGAAATCTCGCTTCCCCTCTATGATCTTATCCATCCCCTGCTTCCTTTGATCGAAGGCCGCGGCGGAGGTAAATTTCCCCGCTGGCAGGGAATCGGCAGAAAACCAGCGGGTGCGAATGTTTTCTTAGAGGAGCTTGAGAAAGCTGTCATTGAACGATTATCGAATAACCGCCTCGGCTGAAGAAAAGCAGCTTCCGGATCCCGCTGTTCGGCGATCAGAATGATTCTTTTTAAAACTCCGGGTAGAGCTTCTTCGCTTAAAAAGGGACATAGGCCGTGGCTCAGCTCCGGCATAAACGTCCGGAGCTTTTCCAAATAAACGATCAAAACTTTTGTTAAGAAAAATGATACTACTGTCGGTAAAGTTTTATCAATCTCATTTTACAACCAGGAGTTGGTAGATTCCCCAGTCTTAAGCATATACAAAAGAAGTACCTTCTAATAGACCACAGGAATAAAAATGGAGTCCACTGAAATCGGTCAAATGATTAAGGTACTACGGAAGCAGCGCGAACTGACCCAAATGGAACTGGCCGAACGCATCGACGTCTCTTTCCAGCAAGTTCAGAAATATGAAAACGGCAAGACTCAAATCACTCTCCAGCGTCTCTCGGAAATTACGAAGGCTTTGGATGTGCCGATAACTGTTTTTTTTAAAGAAAAAAGCTTTTCAAGAGTCTCGGATAAGCCAGGTTCATACTCCGCTCAAGAAGATCTCCTTTTCCGGGTTACAAACGAAGAAGCGGTCTTTTTGAAGCTCTTTCGGAAAATCAGAAACAAAAAAGTAAAGGACAGTATCCTCAAGTTATTCAAGGGCATTATAGAGCTTGAGTCAGAGAAATAGAAAATACTGCCCGGCTCCTATACAAAAGAGCGGTCGATTTAGCTGGCAGCCATTGAGAACCTGAAAAGAAAAGGGTGAAGCCCCTGGCCGTTAAGCCCTTGTTGACATGGGCAAAGGGATGATTTACTTTTTGTCGGGAATCGTTCCTGAAACCGATTCCTGAGGTGATTCATGCGTTTTAAGCGTTCCGGAGGCGTTCTTCTCCATCCTACTTCACTGCCCGGGCCATACGGCATCGGGGGGCTGGGGGCTTCCGCTTTCAGGTTTATAGATTTTTTGCAACAGAGCAGCCAGACCGTCTGGCAGGTTCTGCCCCTGGGGCCGACGGGGTACGGTGACTCCCCGTACCAGAGCTTTTCTTCTTTCGCCGGCAATCATTTGCTGATCGACCCGGACCTCCTGGTTAGAGACGGCTTTTTAAAAAGCGGGGACCTGGAGCCTATACCCTCTTTTCCTGAAAAACGGGTAGATTACAGGGCGGTTATCGCTTTTAAATCCAGGATACTGGAGCGGGCTTTTGACCGCTTTACTTACAGGGG
>CAZERV010000109.1:0-5928 GCA_964514815.1 uncultured Spirochaetaceae bacterium
TATCCACAATCCATGTCTGTGTACGGGGATGGCAGCTTTATTCTATTTTCCCCGGGAGTTTTACTCGGCTTCAACCGGAGGGGAGTGCCGGTCTGGAAAATGACCGGGCTTCGAGACGTAGGCGAAGAATCCCTTCCCCAAACGGCCGCGGCTGCAGTAGATTCGGGACAGGGAGTAATTTACCTGGCGGATCAGACCGGACAGAGGATCCTGAAGTTCCTGGATACGGCCTACTGCACCCGGAATGGGATTACCAATCCCTTTGCCGAGCGCCTGGTCAGCCTCAATCAGATGCAGAAGCGAAACAAGAACGATCCCGGACCCACTGCGCTGAAAGCCGCAGCCTATGAAGAAATATCCGCCTTTGAAATGGCAAAGTTTCAATGGGAGAAGGTGCTCGACCTCGATCCCTTTCATGAAGAAGCGCAGAAAAGGATAGCCCGACTGGAGATCGCCATCCTCAAAACAAATGCGCAGAGCTTGAAAGAAAAGACCCTGCAGGTACTGGAATCGAAAGGGCCGGAGAGCGCCCGCCGGCATTACAGCCGGACTCTTCAGCTATATGAAGAGATACTTTCACTTAATCCTGGCGAGGCGGGAATCGCCGAAGAGATGAAGGGCTTGAAGCGGCGCTTTCTGGGTGAGGAGGAAGGACGGTGCTAAAAAAGGCATTGATAAAAAAACCCGATTTCCGACCCGGGCCGGGCAGCCCGGGCTTGCTCCTTTGATTTGGGATACAGAGCCTTGACAAATAAGAAACCCGGCTGTACATATGGTAAATGTTGGCAGAGGAAGGCCAAAACCAGGGGCGACTAAGCAATGGTAAAAACAAAAAGATTGGTCATAAACAGGGACTGGTGCAAGGGCTGTGATATATGTGTGGCTTTCTGCCCGGAAAAAGTCCTGGAGCTCGATGAAGAGGGGAAGGTGACCGCTCCAATGCTTGAGCGCTGTACCTACTGCATGCTTTGTGAGCTCCGCTGTCCCGATTTTGCGATTGAGGTCCGGGTGGAAAGCCCGGCGGAAGGAACCGAGCATGAATAGGCTTATCGAATCTTTCCTTACATTGACAGTAAAAGATTAGATTCCTATAATTCAGATATGGAAAGCTCTCGCCCGGTTAAACCTGTCCATATTACTGAATATGAACTCCTAAAGATCAGCTCGGCAAACCCGAATATGCGGCTTGAATTTGTGGACGGAGAATTAATTGCCATGACTCCTGTGGGAGAACATGCCGCTTATTTAGAAAGCGAATACCTGGGTTTGGTCCGCGATTGGGCAAAGAATAATTCAGCTCAAAGCTACGGATCCTCCTCAGGTTTCAAACTACCGAATGGTAATATCCGCTCACCCGATGTCGCGGTGATTTTGTCTTCAAATCCCTTCTTTGGAAAAAGACTGGAATCCTTTATGCCCGGCGCTCCGGATTTTCTGATTGAAATCCGTTCAAAAACTGATTCGCTTCCCCTGATTAAAGCTAAAATGCATGAATGGATTGAGAATGGAAATAAACTTGCGTTTTTAATTGATCCTGTGGATCGTAAAGTTTTTGCCTACCGGGAGGACGGCTCTGTGACAGAATATCCATATACAGCAACCTTAAGCGGCGAGGATGTTCTTCCCGGTTTTTCAGTCTGCCCGGCGGAAGTAGACCCCGAATAAAGAAACCGGATGTGGAAGCGGTAATTAAAAAAGAGACTGATCAGAACAGCGTTTTTTATACCGTTTATTGGTCTGAGCTCAAGAAAGTGGACAAGTACAAGATCGCAACTTCCGTTCCGTCTGTGTCGGGGATCTTTGAGCTCTACTATCTGGACAGAAAGAAGAAGCTCAACCGTTTTTTTCTGGCCAGGGCCTGGTACGGCGGTTTGAGGAGCAGCCTTCGGAGAAGAACCGATACCGAAATTGAAAATGATCCGGCCCGAAGGCGCGTTCTTGAGAGCTACCCATGTTATTTCAGGTATTCTTTAAGCGATTCGTACCAGGATATGTCCGATATACTCTATTTCTTTGCCGCCACCTATTTCCCCGGAAGGTCTTTCTTCGATCCGTCGGGAAGGTATAAAAACATCTTTGTGAAGGAAATATCAAAAGAGAAGATTGTCACCATCTAAATTTCCTTAATTACTTTTTACCCGAGTAAATTTGCAGGTCCAGCTCATCTCTCTTTTCTTCTATTAAGCTGTACCAGATTATCTTTTTCTTTTTTAAGGCGTCGCTCTTCCTGGCATAATCGATCAATTTCTTATGGGTTTCGATACTTTTTTTGGAATTGTAAAAAGCCCTCTTATACTGCGGATTGAATATGATATCAATTTTTTTCTCGATTTCTTTTTCCAGCTTCCGTTCGAAGGCGTCGATCAGCTCTCTGTATTTTCCGTGGATTTCGCTGACATAGTCGAGGATCAGTCTGTCAAACTGTTCGATATGCTCTATCTGTTCCTTCATCCGGCCTAGCAGCGAGACGGCGGAGATATAATCCTCTTCCTTGTCGTAGAGATAGAGAGCTTTTTCGCAGGACTGGATCAGGCTGGTGTTTGATAAATCTAAAGACTCGCTGGAAAAGTGAGGCATATAGTTACAGGCCTGGATGATGACCGTTACCAGGTCCTGAAATACTTTATGATTCCAGAGTTTCTGCTTTAAAGAATCGTAAAGCGCCTCCATATTACCGGCATACTTCTCCCGGTATCTTTCCGGCTTTTTGAATATGATCTCATAGGAAGAGATTTTCAGTCCCTTGAATGCCACCGGACCGTTGTTAAAAAAGTAAAGCAATTTTTTCGCATAGAGATCGCTTTTAACTACCTTGTTTTCCTTTAAAAAATTAGTATAGACCGTCTGGGACACCATCAGCTTCGATTCATGAGGGGAAAGCTCATTGGCCCGGTTCTGCAGCCTGGCGGCGGTGTTAATCAGGAACCCGGACAGGAGACCGCTTTCGGTTATAATGAGAGGGGTGGTCAGGTTTCCCCCCGCAATACCGGCGGTTATTTTAAAATCAGGCAGAATAATGCTGTAGTCGGTCCTGTTCCTCTCCACCGCCATGTCTTTGATAATGGAGCGCTTGGAAAAGCTGTTTATTATCTCCAGGGTTGTTTGGATAGTGTCTGTCGCCGTGGCGGCAATCACGACAATCTCATCCCCTCTTTCCCTGTTTGCCAGGGCCTTGTTTTTCACCGCTATTTTTCTGATGCCCGTATGGAGAAACTCATCCAGCTTACGGAGCCTGGAAAGATTGCTCTTGCTCTCCTGGCAGAATTTGGTGTACCCATGGATATCGAGCAGGGCGACATAAACATTGGAGATGGAAATATTCCGTTTTAGGTCTCCGGCCTCTTTAAAATCCCGGTGGACCAGTACCAGCTCTTTCCAGAGCTTCGTATAGCCGGACTTGTTCATATCTTTAAAAATTCCCCAATGAAGCTGCTTTAAGAGCAGGAAGACTTTAAGCAGGAGCTGTTGCGGATTGAAAGTCAGCTTGAGTTTCCTCGTATAACCGACCATGTCGGCGAAGGTGGCGATCTCCTCCGTGACTATTTTTTCATACAGATGGTAAAAAAGCTTGAGCTCCGAGGAAAATGTCATGGCCGGTCGCTCGGATTGATCAAGATTATGCTTCCGCCTTCCGTGCCGACCAGTATTTTGCCGTTCTGAAGCCTGGGCCGGGCGGTTATGATTTCCTTGATATCCAGGGATTGCAGGCTTTTTCCGGTTTTGGCGTCGTAGATCCGGAAAAAACCGTCTTCCGTGCCGAAGTAGAGCTTCCCAGCGTCATAGAGGGGCGGGGAAGAAAGCCCTTCGAGCGGCGCGAAGAGGGCTTCCCCGGTTTCCGGAGCCAGGGCATGGAGGGTATTTCCGGAATAAATATAGACTCCTTCCTTTCCGCACTCCAGGTCCTGGAAGATATCGGTCTCCCGGCGCGGTGAAAGCTCCTTTTTCCAGAGGACCTCCCTTTCATCCAGATCGACACAGACAACCGTGCCTCTTGCTCCGGCGAAAAAGGCGAGATTGTTATACACGGCCGAAGAGACAGCCACGGACTTGAGAGCGCCGGTCGGGACAACCGAGACGAATCCGCCCTCTTCATCGATAATCAACAACTGGCCTTTTTTATTGACCAGGAGGGCCCAGTTTTTATATACCGCCGGGCTCATTATGGAGCCGTCGGGTATTTTTATCTTCTCCGTGATCTCCCCGGTATCGAGATCGAAGATCATCATCGTATCGTCATCCGGAAAGAGCCCCCGGTTATTCAGCTCCGCAACTCTTCTGCCGAAAGGATAGATTGCACTGTTTTCAATGGCCAGTCTCTTAATAACTTCTCCGGAATTGATGTCGGCCACGATAAACTCATCCTGCCCGATATAATAGACCTTGCCGCCGATCAGAGCGGGGAGGGAGTTTTTTGAGGGGGGCGTTTCCGTCCCGATCGTTTGAATAGGATTTCCCTCCCGGTCCGAGGCGGTGATGAGCCCGTTTCCGTCTATGGTGACCGTCTTATTATCCGCCGTGAGATTGATTCCTGTTAACACGGTCTCGGAGACGGAATATTTGCGGGCAATGGGGTTTATTTCCAGAGTAATCTCATAGATTTTTCCACTTCCGGCGGCAACGACCAGCTTCAGATCCTTGTCAAGATAGCCTTCCCTTCTCAGCAGGAAGGAAAGCTCTTCTCCTACGGAAAACCGGCCCCGGAAATTGCCCCGGCCTACCGGCTTTCCGTTGAGTAGAATCTCAGAATCCGAGGGCACCACCCGGACTCCTATTTCCTCTTCTTGAACCGGTTTTCCAGGCAGGGCGGTAAGCTCTATTTTATATTCCCGGTCTTCACCCTTCCGGGCTACGATATCAAGAGTTTTTTCTTCATAGCCCTCTCTTCTTACCAGGAAGGACAGTCTTTCTTCGTGGTTAAATACCCCGGAGATGCTTCCCCTTCCCACCAGGACCCCGTTTAGGAAGATCTCCGCATCCCCCGGGACGGTCTTGATGAATATCTTTACCACTTCCGCCGGCATGGTAATCATCCTGATCTCTTCCACTTCCTCAAGTCGCCCCGCGGTTTGCTCGGAAATCTCTTCTGGCTTTAACAGGTCTTCCGACATGGTCCGGAGGAGGCCGTCGAGTTTTTGCGCCAGGGCTATTAGTTTTTCCGAGATAATTTCGGGTTTCGTTTCCCCGGCAATGGCGGCAAAAAGCTCTTCTAACCCCTGGGATTCCTCTTCGATTCTTTTCAGGCCGGCCTTTTCGATGGTGATTTCCTGATCGGGCTTAACTATCAAGGCCGCGCTTTCCAGCCGGGCCAGAAGCTCGAATATCTTTTCATCTCCCCCTTCCGCCTTTTCCCTCATCTTATTGATATCGATCGCCGAAGGAAGGACGGAGACTTCTCCCTCTTTAACGGCCAGAAGCGTTTCTCTCCCTTCCTCCTCCCTCACCATGAATTTGGTTCCCCGGACCCCGAGAATGGTGGACACGGTTTCAATCTCGAATCTTTCATCCCCGGTCAGCTTGCCGACCTTATAAAGGACATTGCCGGCCACCATTTTCAGGCCGATGTCCGCTTCTCCCTGCCCGGTAAAAATCCTCTGAAGCTCCACAATCGTATTTTCCTGGATCCTGACGGCGGCAGTCTTGCCGAACTGAAGCTCGCAGAAGGAATTTTCGGAAACCTTGATGGTATCTTTTTTTATAAGGAGATTGCCGATCTCAATGGGGACCCAATCGCCTGCCCGCAGGACAAAGGCCTCCCCGGAGAGAAAGGTAACCAGGGCTTCCTCGTAGTCCGGCTTTATAGCTTTTTCAGGCTCCTTTTTCCGGCAGGAAACGGTGATGAGCGAGATAAAGAGAATGATTACGGTGAATAGGAAAAGGCCTTTGGCAAAGGCTTTCATGAGCGGCTCCTCTTAAGAACTGTATACCCGC
>CAZERV010000109.1:6028-8854 GCA_964514815.1 uncultured Spirochaetaceae bacterium
CAGGCCGGTAAAGAAGCCTCCGATAGGCGCCAGGACCGCCACCGGTGAAGGGACCAGTCCGAACACGGCGATGACGATCAGCACGGCGGAGGAAAAAAAGAAGCTCTTGGTGCCGGCGAAAAGCATCTCGCCGATCAGGAGGTCCTTGACCGTGATGGAGGAGGAGAGCATACCGTCGTAGACTTTGTCAAACTCCAGGCGAATGAAGGTGCCGAAGGTGCATTCGAAGGATGAGGTGAACATGGCCGGCGGGACAATGATCCCCGCGGCCAGAAACAGGATATAGGAGGTCCCCTCGATCAAGCCGATGTAGTGTCCCAGCCCCAGCCCGATGGCGGCCAGGAAGATGAGAGGCTCCAGGAAAGGGGGAAAGCCGTTGCTGATCAAGTGCTTGGTATATACCCGGTAGTGCCGGTACCAGACACTGAACAGACGGGAAAAGAGAGAGGGCACCCTGGCCTCGAGCTTCGCCGTGCTACTCATTCAACTGCCTCCCGGTGGCTTTCAGGAATAAGTCCTCCAGGTTGGACTGCCTGAGATAGTAATCCCCGGCCCGGTAGTTCTCGGATATCTTTTCCAAAGCCTTAAGCTCGGCGGAGTAAAGTAGAACCCTGCTGTCCGTATTTTCCAGGCGGACATTGTTCTGCAGAGACAGTCCCGCTGCCGGCTCCCGATTAAATATTTCAAGTACGTAGCGTTCTATATTCTCATTGATTAAAGCGGTGGGCCTGCCTTCCATTATCTTCTCACCTTTATGCATGATGATCAGGTTATCGCAGAGCTGAAAAGCCTCTTCCATGTAGTGAGTGGTGAGCAGTATGGTCACCCCCTCCTTTTTCAGGTTCCTCAGCTTGTCCCAGATGAGGTGCCTCACCTGCGGATCCAGTCCGGTGGTCGGCTCGTCCAGGATTAACAGCCTGGGAGAATTGATCAGGGCCCGGGCCATGATCAGCCTCCGCTTCATGCCGCCGGAAAGCTCCTTGATTTTAGAGTTTTTCTTCTCCGTGAGCTCCATGAAATCCAGCAGATACTCGATGCGGGGCAGGACCTCCTTTTTTGAGAACCCGTAAAACCTGGCGTAGATGAGCAGGTTTTGAATGACGCTCAGCTCGACATCAAGATTGTCTTCCTGGGGCACGATTCCGGAAAGAAATTTTATCTCCAGCTCGTTCAGGTGGGGATCGTAGCCGAATACATTGACCTGGCCAGGTTCTGGATTATCCCGCCTGGTTTTCCCGTAGAGGATCTTGATCATGGTGGTCTTGCCTGCCCCGTTAGGACCGAGCAGCCCGAAGCAGCTGGCTTTTTCCACTTCAAAACTCAGGTCCTTTACCGCCCTTAAGCTTTTGAAGGTTTTCGATACCCTGTTGACTCTAATAGCCGGCTCTCTCATGTATGCCGGAAAATATATTGATATAAGCTGTTTGTGTCAAGCTTAGTAAAATAGTAATATATTATATCACCTGTTCATATCCCCTCTTGATCACGCGGAGCGCTGGAATTATTATTTGGAAAGTCATCGTCCGAACTGAGCAATAAGCTCCAGTTGACCGGAGCCGCATGGTCAAGTACAGCGACAGAAAAGACTCAAAAGTTAATTGAGCTGTGGCCAAATGGCATATAAGAACTCTGTTTTGGGATACTTTATACAATTCGGCTGTTTTCAAAGCGCTCTGTAAGGTCTATTCTCGCAAAGTTCACAAGATTTTTCTCTCCTTGACTTGTACAGAATTATAAGTTTGACTACCATTGGAACGAGTGCGCAAAGTCCATGAACACTATGAAAGTCAAACAGAGGCGGAGGCTGTAGCCGAGGACGAAGCCGCATATGAAGACTCATCGCAAACTTTCATGGAAATCCCTAAGAAACTTGTTCCCGAGGTGCGAAAGCTCATCGCAAAGCACATCAGCTGACACATCAATACCGAAAGAGCTAAGGGCTTTAAGCAATGATTGCCCCATTCGGAAGGATGAGTATATTGCAGGATTTTCGTTAACCCTCATTAGGTGACATCTCCCGTGAGGGTTTACGCAAATGTTTCCACTGAGCAATAATAAATTATAGCTTTTTCGCAAATATGCGCAACATTAGGCGACATCCGGTGTTTATTTAACTAAAATTGGATTAGGACGACCTTCTGTTCAGCTTAATGAACGGATGGAATTATTCCCCCACATGGGTACTTGGCCTCGGTCATAACCGCTCACCCAACTTTGTATTTTAGTACAGTGAGAACAGGGATGCCAGCAAAGTTTTTATGAAATTGTGGTCGGCGGATCGGTATGGTATGATTTCGGAAGAAAGGACAAAGGGCAATTTTTTCAAACGGGCGGGAGTGCACAACGGCAAAATTTTCAGGGTCTGGATTTCCGCACTTCGGCGAAATTGGATATCGGCGAACGCAACATTCGCATACAGTCATGTTTCTATCGTTGTTTCCCAGCGAAACTTGGACATGTTATGATTGATCTTACATTATATATGATGTATATTTAGATGTGTCTGTAAATTGGCGTGTACTTTATTATGAGACGGAGGTAGGGTTGATTTTTTATCTCGTTTTCGGAAATCGGACTTGGAGGCGATTAATGTTGACGTTTGATTCTCATTTAAAGGAAAAACTTGCGAGCAATCGATTCAGAGAGCTGTACGAGGAAGAGAAGGAGCTTCTTGAGATTTCAATAAGAATACTGGAAGCGAGGAGAGCTCAGAATCTTTCGCAAGAGGCGTTAGCGAAGCGTGCTCATATAACACAGCAACAGTTGTCCCGCATTGAAAACGGAATGAACTTCAATATAAAAACCTTCCTTAAATTATGTGACGCG
>CAZERV010000110.1:0-8765 GCA_964514815.1 uncultured Spirochaetaceae bacterium
CTCAGATTATGCCTCAGATGATGGGTAAGATGGGGCACGAGGAGATTGAACGCATGATGCTCGACATGATGCCCCGCATGATGGACACTTGCTTTTCGGAGATGGACAGGGAGCGGCGCCAGTTCATGTTGACCCACTGCCGAGGTATGCTCGACCAGATGGACGAAAAGTACCTGGGGCCGTCAGTCACGTAAAAAGAGTACCATCGGGGTCGAAAAGGTGACTACAGCTTACATCGCGTAGCCTTTAACAGAAGTCCGCAATGTCGCAAACACTCATTTTGTTACTACTGATAAAAAGTTCTGCCGAATGCCATGCCTGATGTTTGGAGACAAAACACATTAGCGGAGATATGTGTTGAGGAGGCTACAAGGTACCCCTTTTTATCTATCTGACGCAAGTCTTTTTAGGTTAGAAATCTTTTCTTGCATTTATTTCTTGCACCAGTTCCGGCCAGAATTTCTCGCATTCCTTTTCCCATTGGTCGCAGAAGACGAGTCTATTCAGAGAAAGACGGGGAAGCCACTCTGCAGCCTCAAGCTCCGGCTTTTCCGGGAAGTAGGTTACATACCCGATGCAAAGATAAGCAATGGGAGCCACATGGGACGGCAGACAGAGCGGCTCCGCAATATCCTTATCATGAATGATACTTACCCATCCTACTCCCAAGGCGATGTGGGCGGTTTTTCCGCCCTTCTCATCCTCCAGAAGGTTACCGGTCAACCTTGCCCGGGGGTTTAAACCGATACCCAGCTCACCGACTACGGCTGCCATGAATCATGGTTTTCTTGTCCATTTCCCCACCGGATTCATCTTTTAAACAGCATAAAATTACACAGTCGGAACGAGGATCAATAATATCAAAGATACGCTTAACATGCCTATTGCAATTTCTTTTCGATTGCTTTAATTATCTCCTCCGGTATTACCGGCCTGCCGTTTTGCAAACAAGTGGCGATAACTTTAGCCTTCAAAATGAGTTTCTCATCCGGCAATCGGTAGATATCCTGATCAAAGATGAATTTCAATCTTCCCTTTCTTTGTAAATTCAATCTGACCACGAATTTATCCCGACTTCTAAGCGGGAACTTATAGTCTATTTCCGCCCTCACCATAACGGCATCTTTTCCCTTCTCGTGCATTTTTGCAAAATCGATACTTATTGAATGCAAAAACTCATGACGAGCATGTTCTAAGTAATTCTGATAGACCGCATTATTCACTATTCCAAGCAGATCGCACTCATAGTCTCTCACTGAAAACTCTAACTCATAAAGATAATCCTGCCTTTCCATGAAACCTCCCTTGCAATATATGCGGCGAGAAAAACTCAAACTTATTTTACCCGCATTACAATGATTATTAATTCAGGATACCGGCATTTCTATTACGAGAGTCTCTTCTGCTGATTTTTTAATTTGTTCCTGGATCTCATCCAGAACTGCGATCGCCCTTTCGGCAGAATCATACTTGCCTAGAATGATAGAATCAAAGATGGATTGATTATTTTGGTAGCCAACCACTTTCATACCATCAACGGCGAATGAGGATATCTTGAACAGTTTTGTTCGATCAAAAGTCCTTACCCAAATTTTCATACAGACAGCCTAACTGGTTCTAATGGTCAGTTCAATAAGAAAAAACTCAATCTCCTATCTGATGAAGATGAAGGAGGCGGCTATCCCAACACTTATTAATTCCCGCGCTTAAAATATAAAGGGTAGAAAACGGACTCTTTTGAATCGATCAGGCTAAGATATATTGACAACATTAAAATCATGATTAAACTATCCTAACAGTCAAGGAGGATGGTATTGCCTCAAATCCTTCTCTGTTCAGGACCATCATGGGCATCCCTACTTGGGCAGAGCAAAGAATGGCTTGGAACAACCCCGGGGAAAGCTGTATGTATTACAGGCCCTGAGTTGAATTCGGATGAAATAAGCGAAACCCTTACCGGTATAATTCCCGACTGTACCGTTTATACTGCCGAAGGACTCATTCAACGCTGTTTGGAGCAATTGCAGAAGAATAACCATACAAAAAGCTCTCTTCTTTCCAAACCGGCGGTGGATTATCTGCTCGGGACTATCATAAGAAACATCCCGGCAGAGTCTCAGCCGGTTCCTGCCTCTGCTGCCGCCCCACGCTACTTGAATATCGAGACCCAACTGCCCGGGTATATCAGGGCTTTGGGTGAGTTTATCTATGATTTCAGGAAAACCCACTGCGAAGAGCTCCTTCCTGCGCTCAATTATTTCAACAAAGGAAAACTGTCGGCCAAGGAAAGAGACCTTATCGATATTCATGATGAGTATGAGCAATTACTCCGTGAAAGAGGGATCTTTGATTACCGGAGGGCTGTCTTTTCTCTCTTAGGCCTGGATAAAACGACAGCACCGGGGACAGAAGAGCCGTCGAAAGCGGAGGAGACGCTCATCCTGATAGGATTCAGCCGCCTGAGGAGCCTTGATTACAAATTGTTAGGATGGCTGGTTAGCCGCTTTAAGCGGAGTATCATCCTTACCTGCCGCAATCCTAAAGCTTCCCGGACCACCTTCAGGATTCAGCGCGCTTTTGAGAGCTTCATTAAAGAGCTTAAAAACTCACCGGCTTTGGAGATGGAGGAGAAAATCCTTACCGAGAAAGTGCATTCCCCTCTCCTCCCCCTGGCTGAGCTCATCTTTGCCGACGGAAAAATAAATAACCGGTTGGATCTTAGCTCCCGGGTAAAGATAACCCGGGCCAATAGCAGGTATCATGAAGTAACTTTAATTGCAAGGACAATCAGGAAACTGAATCAAGAGAGTACTCCCTACAGCCGGGTGCGGGTAATCTTTCCGGACTCTGAAATTTACCTGGCCCTGCTCCTGGAAGTTTTTCCCCACTACCACATACCGTACACACTTTCGATGGGAATCCCCCTCAAGTTCTATCCTTTAGCGGGGACGATTCGGAACCTGGTCGGCCAGGGGGTAAACCCCAATCCGTTTCCCCTGCGGGAGAAGATCTTCTCCTCTCCCTACGTCTCCTTCTCATGCGAGGTAAGCGCCGAAGATTTGAACGTTTTCCTGAACAGTATTGAAGTAGAGATCCCGGATATTAAGAAGATGATCGAGACCCTGTTCCCACACCCGCACCCCGTCGAGTTAGATTTTACCCGGATTCTCGAATTGCAAGCGAAAGCCTTCCAGGCTGTGAAATCAGGGGAAAAGCTCAAGCCCGTTCAGCGTGTTGTGCAATATCTTGAAGAACGCTATCCCGAAAAGCCTTCAATTCGGGACCGGGAAATACTTAAAATCCTTACTAACTATTATGTCCTCTCCAGGGCGGAAAAAGCGCTCTATGTCTGGCGGGCTGAAATGACCCCGGAATCCTTCTGCCGGGCAGTCCGGAAACTCCTCGAACGCTTTCACATTGAAGAGAACGCCGCCCGGATTAGACTCAAAGATAATGAGGGCCTTGAATCTTTAATCGAGCAGGACAGGCGGGTGTTGAGAAGCATTAACCTGGCGCTTGAAAAACTGGCCGACCATTTTTCCCTTTTATCTTCCCCTACACCTTCCTCCCCGGGGCGGAACCGGGAGCAGAAGTTCCCTCTGCTGGAGCTGGTGCGAGCCTTTTCGATATTTATGTCCGACCCGGAGTTTTCCGTCCCCTTACCCGATAAAGACGGCGTTGAAGTATTATCAACCTCCGAAGCTCCGTCTCATTTCCGGCCCTTCACCCTCATCGGTGGGCTCGCTGACGGAGAGTTCCCGGCCAGGGAGCCTTTCAATTTTCTGCAGCCTAAAAGAGAAGGAGAGATTCTCCAGGGTGATTTCACCCCTATCGGCCGGGAACGCCAGGCTCTCTACCAGATTATCGCCTCCACAACAGATACGCTTTATATTTTCTTTCCCTTCTCCGATAGCGGCAAGAAGCTTATGATTTCTCCTTTTGTGGCGGAAATAGAAAAATGCCTTGCCGCCCCGGAAAAACAAAAAGCTTCGGAAGCCGAAACTCTCTATACCCGGCGGGAGAAGATCATCTTTGCCGGCCGGAATATTGACCGTTCCTATGAAAAGGTCATCCCCAGGCTTACAGAGCTTAAGAGCTCCGGCCCTGAATATTTTCAGCATCTGGTCCAAATATTTCGCTGCGATGGAATGCGGGCCGGTCTTAACGGCTTTAACCGCTTTGACGGAAGATTCGAATCGAAACCGGGCCTGAAGTCCATCAGGGAACAGGTGGGCGAGGATTTTGTTTTTGATGCCGGGAAACTGGAACGCTACGCCGGCTGCTCCCTGCGCTTCTTGTTCGATGACCTGATGCGGCTCAAACCGGATTACCTGGTTGATTATCATCCCGATAAAACAGATCGCGGTCTGTTGATCAAGAGAATCCTGACCGACTACAGCGAAGAGGCCGCTTCCCGCCTGAAAGCGGCCCGGAAGGCGAACCGGGAAGCCCCAAGCGGGGAGGAAACTGCCCGGGAATTTTACAAATCCGGCGTACTTCCCCTGGCGCCGGAAATCCTGCCTGAAATCGCAGAAAAGGCCCTGGCCAAGATGCTTAAAGAGAAGGATGACCTTTTCAGCAGAAGGTTTAAGTATGGGCTCCTAATGGGTCTTAAAAGCCAGGACGGCTCTGACCGGAAACGCCCGGGATTGCTCTCCTCATTTCTTGAGTATGAAAAAAACGGGCCCGATCATCTTACTCCTTATCTGGCCAAACTATCCTTCGATAGGGGTAAAGAGCTCAGGGCAATGGGTATCCCCATAGGTATCGATATCGAACGGGTCGATATTACCTCCGATGGCAGGTACCTGATCATCTACAACTTCAGTATCTCTGGCCCTGAATATATACAGGGCATCCGCAAAGGCCTCCGCTTCAAGCTCCCCTTACAGATCCTGGCGTTAAGAGAACATATAAAAGAGAAAAGTATTAAAAAAGCTGTGGGTGGCGCGGGCACCTACCTGGTAAAAAATCCACGGACAATTAAAAGAGCCGGCTACTTTGCCTTAAAAGAGCTGCAGGCCTCAAAAGCTTCAAAAGTCAGTGACATAACACCGATTTTTTCCGGTCAGCGCCGCTACGGCTTTCTTCCGGAACCTAACTTCGAAGATGAATTGGATAATACGGTTAAAAGGGTCGGGCAGATCACCGGGATGATTCACAAAGGCCGATTCAATCCTCCTCTATGTTCCCCCAAGGATCAAACCTGCCCGAACTGCCAATTCTTGAGGATTTGCCGCAAGGACCAGCTTCGACTGGATAAATTATATACTCTCCTGGACGAAAAACAGGCCTATAAGCCGCAGCGGAAGATGGAGTAATTCGCATGTTTTCTCCCACCCTTTTCCAGCATCTGGCGACAGACACGGCCCGTAACCTGGTAATAACGGCCGGGGCCGGTACCGGCAAGACAGAGGTGCTGACCCGCCGGATCATTAAAATCCTTCGGGAGGAAAGGCTATCCCTCGACCGTCTGATGGTGGTCACCTTTACCGACAAAGCGGCGGTGGAGATGAAAGAGCGGATCTATTCTGCCATTGAGCGGGAGATTGAAAAACAGGGAGATGAGCATTTTAAAAGATTAAAGGATAATTTTCTCAATAACAGGATCAGCACCTTCCATGCCTTTTGTGCGAGCCTGCTGCGGGAATATCCCATTGAAGCCGAAATTGATCCCTATTTCAGAGTCATGGACGAGATTGACAAGGTCTTTTTCCTGCGCCGGGTTATCAACCGCACCATTAATGAGCTGGCCGAAGACAGTAAGAACCCTGAGCTTTCGGTTCTAAGCGCCGAGTGGTCCAAATCCGCGCTCGCCAATGCCGTCTATACTCTTATTCAAAAGCGGGAAGATGCCGGGCCCTGGCTTCATGAATTTCTCCATCTCACCTGGCAAGAGCTTGAAAAGCGGTTCCCGGCCTATCAAAAATGTATCCTGCGGGAAATTTGTTATAAAGCGGCCAGAAATGGGGCATTAACCAGGGCAATTCAACTTCTAAACCTGGCCCAACCCAATCCACCGGATGATGATTCCGCCTTAAGCCGGCGCAGAAAAGAGCTCCTGCGTCTCCTTCCCATTTTGCAAGATCTACTCCTAGCGGCGAAGAATGAGGATTTCGATCCTAATCCGGTCAAACAATACCGCGACCTGGCTCTTAAAGCCTGTGATTTAAGAGGAGCACAGGCAACCGCCTGGGCAAGTGAAAGTGAAAGTGAAAATGAAAGTGAACCGGAGAGCCTCGATCTTTTACGGGAGGGGATCATAACGATCCGCTCGTGCCTGGCAAATCTCAATATTGAGGACTTTGATATTAACTGGGCGGTCGAAGAAGAAGCCTTTTCTATTTGTCAGGCCTTAGCAAGGGTGGCAACCGCCTGCCTGAACGCCTACCATGAAGAAAAGAAGAGAGAAAATTATCTCGATTTTCAGGACCTGCAGATTAAAATATTGAGCCTTCTGCAGTCCGGGAAGCACGATCATATCATCAAAGAACTGCGGGACAGATACCTCTACCTCATGGTTGATGAGTTTCAGGACACCAATGAGCTCCAATGGAAGATCGTTAAAGCGATTGCGTCGGAAGGAGGCAGGGGACTTTTCGGGAACAGGCTGTTTATCGTGGGGGATGAAAAGCAGGCCATCTATTCCTTTCGCGGCGGAGATGTAAGCCTCTTTGCCCGCACAAAGAGGGAGCTTCTGGAATCGAACCAGAAGAGGGGAACGCATGAGGCGCCCTTTAACCTTCTACATACCGGAGGAGAGGGAAAGGACTACAGCCGGGAATATGCAAAAGAATTGCCTGAAGACCGACCGGTTCGCGCCGGTGAAATCATCTTCAGAGACAACTTTCGCTCGGCAGCGGAACCGATTACCTTTTTTAACCTTTTTTTCCACCAACTGCTGGCGCAGGAGATTTATGAAGATTATGAGGCCCGGCCGCAGCGGCTCATCTGTTCGGGGAATCACCATAAGGGAAGCGTGGAGTTCCTTCTGGTTGATCGCAGCGGAGGGAAAGAGGATGAATCCCTGAGGATGGACGATGAAGCTTCCGGGCCGGAAGAGATTGATTTCTACGCCAAAGAAGCTCACCTGATCGCTACTAAAATAAAGGATGTGCTTTTAGGTGATGACCCGCTTTACAAGAACGTCCGCCAAAAAGCAGCCGCGGGAAAGCCGGCGGTTGCCATTTTACTTAACCGGAGGACTAAATTAAAGATATACGAAGAAGCCCTGCGCCGGGAGAACATCGATTTTATCGTCGTTCGCGGCCGCGGTTTCTATCAACGCCAGGAGATAATAGACCTGGGCAATCTTCTCGGGCTGCTGGCCGATATGAGCAATTCCATCTACCTGGCCGGATTCCTGCGCTCTCCGGTCGGCCATGTGTCCGACGAGGGAATCTACCTGCTTTCCCGCCGGCCGGGAGGCGAAAGCTTGTGGGACAAGCTCTGCCTCCTGTTTGCAGACCAACAGCCGGACGGTTTATTTTCCGAAGACGATTATTCCTCCCTGAAGCGGGCTCACGATTCGCTTCTTCACTGGCAAGACTTAAGCCGCCGCCAGGCATTGGTAGATTTTCTCCATCTAATTCTTGACGAAGGAGGATACTACGCCAGTCTGGCCCGCGGAATGCGAGGTGCACAGGCAATCTCAAATATCGAGAAGCTGCTTGACCGGGCCCGGGAAGCGACATTGAGCGAGCAGGAGGATTTCCTGAGCTTCGCTCAATGGCTTAACGACCGCATCGATTACATCGAGGAAGAGGGCGAAGCGGATGTGGATATTGTACTGGGCGGAACCGTCCAGTTGATGACCGTGCATCAGGCAAAGGGTCTGGAGTTTCCGCTGGTGTTTGTGCCCGACCTGACCGCCAATTTTAATTTCGGAGAACGAGAGACTATTCGCTTCGACGATGTCACTAAAGTCTTGACTATTGATGACCATTCATTCATAAGGGAGATGCGCTTTGAAATCGGTATAGATGCTCCCGACCCATTGAATAATTTCGAGCCCACTCCCACGCTCATAAAAAGGATCATTGAAAAGCGCAATCGGGAAAAAACCATCGCTGAAAGAAAGAGGCTTTTCTATGTAGCCACCACCAGGGCCATGGACCACCTGATCCTGGTCGGGCAGCTTAAGAGCCGCGGTCCTTATTCCGTCCAGGAAGAAAGGGCGCATGGGCTTAATCAGCTAAGAAGCTGGATGGACTGGCTCAGCAAGATACTGAAAATAACCGAAACGCTTGAGGGTGAGCGGGGCTCGATTACTCTGGGTGATGAAAGCGGAGAACATATCGAGATACCTTACCGATTGTTCGATGAACAGATGAGCGCCTTGAGCTTCAGCGAAGAGCTCCGCACGGAATTCCCCCTGTCTGCATCTGATCCTTGAAATAAGAAAAGTTGCATGAACGATAAAAAGATTACTGAATTACCATCAACGCCTGTAATGAAGATGAGCAGCTTGCCGTTTTCTGACGGTTCTCCAGGATCAGGTAACATTGCCGCCTATCTAAAATGGGCGGGCCTGGCTCTCCGGCCGAATCAGAGGAAAGAAGAACAAAAAACCCGGTGAGTTAATAAATCGAAATAAGGAAAATAAAAGTAGACTAAAATATTATACAATGAATTCTTGGCCTGGTTTAATATTTTATCCGTTTATGATAATTGTTGGCTCTGCCACAGTGCCTTTTTTTGATTAATTCCTTGAAAATATGCACCATATGTGGTATCATTTGTTGTGCCATATGAAATATTTAAAA